>NZ_QJUE01000001.1 GCF_003208055.1 Prochlorococcus marinus XMU1408 | reverse complement strand
AAGTTGTTGCCGCAAGAAGACAAGGGATCATCAATACACCGAACCAACCGACATAAATACGATTGTTGGTGGAAGTAACCCACTCGCAGAATTGTGGCCAACCTTTGAGCAACGAAGAACGCTGCTGCTGAATGGTGGTCATGAGGACGAATGTGTATGTCCCTAAAGGGACGAGTAAATAAGAGCAGCTAATTAGACTGCCAGCAGTGATATTAAAGGAGAATGCCCCCTTCTGTGGACAATATGTAGGACAATTTATGAAGAGAATCTGCAAGTAGCGCTCAAACAGCACTCGAGAAGTCTTAAGGTTCTTTTAAGATTTACCCTTTGAGGTCGCAAATTGGTTCTAATCAAATGGCTGATCAATGGGCGTAGGCTTGAAGAGAGAGTTCCTCTGAGTGATGCACGTCACAGAAAATATGAATTAGAAGCTCAAGGGGCGATTGTTTATTGGAGCGAGAGAACTTACTTCTGATGTATAAGATCAATCAATGATTGTTTCCATTCTTTTTTAAAATTCCATAATTCTCTTTTGGTAAAGCTCATAGCGATATTTTTTTCCACATACGCTGCTTCATTTATGAAAACAGGAATGAAAGGTTCATCTTCTTCAAATCTAATTATTTCCCCATTTAACTTATAAAACAATTCATCATTTTTTTTTAATTCATGCCAATCCTTTGATTGCCTCAGAGAATGTACATATCCATTAATATTGCCTTCTTCATCTCTTGGTAAATCGATACTTTTTATATGCCTGTGAACTATCAATTTTTCAGGGAAAAAGAGATTTAAGTTCTTAACTTGATGAATTTGTTCCATCAAACTCTCAAGAATCAATTTTGTCTGTGAAATAATTCTTGAATTCAAGAGTCCCTGACCTATGGGACCAATTTCTACTACAAGTCCACAAGGCCAAGATTCAACTAAAAAACCTGTTTGTTTCTGATCAGATTCATGAAGATAAATTGGTAAGCCTAATTTATTTTGAATTAAAGAAGCCAACGCCAAATCTGCATCTCTTCTGCCATAAACAACCAAACAACTACCCATGGACGCTGTAGTTGTATGAAAATCTAAAGCTATTTGACACGGATTTGCTCCTGCTACTCCATAAAGACTAAGTAATTCATTTGCTCTACTTCTCTCAAAATTTGAAGAGTTTGTAGATAAAAATGATTCCTCAAGGAAACTTCGATTCAAATCATTGTGAATATATCTTTTACCAGCCTTTGTCGCCTGAGGATTTCCAATCACCTTACAAGTTTTAATTCCGTAGGTATTTATTAAAAAGGATGATTTATTCCATTCATCAAAAAGCCAGATACCATTTATTTCATTACCATGTGTACCAGCCACGAGAAGTATCTGTAGCGGCATGATTAATCAATAAACCTATAGATAAAAATAAGCTTAAAAGAAATTTATGACCATACCACCAATTTTTGTAAAAGCTGCGAGAAACATTTGGAATTGTGAGTGGAAAATTTTAATGAATGGTCTTGCTCCATCAGATTCAAATGGAAATTACAAGAGGCCATTAAATCTTCAAAAACCAATTCAAATCCCGACAAAGAAAGATTTAACAAATAGATCCTCAAATCAAATGCCAGGCTTAATAGTTGCCAAAAGTTGTCCTTGGGCCCACAGAGCATGGTTGATTTACGAAATCAAAGGATTACAGAAATCAATCAATCTTCATATCGCACAAGTAGACAAGGCAGGAGGAAGATGGATATTAGATCCTCCAATAAAAGGATGTAAAACCCTCCAAGAGCTTTATCGAGAATGCGGAAATCATCAATCAAAAAGAGCAACAGTACCAATGCTTTTCGATCCAGGTAATGAACCCGAATCAAAATCAAGACTTATAAACAATGAAAGTGCTGAGCTTGTAGAAATATTGAATAACTGGCCTGTATATGGACAAGAAATAGACCTTAATCCAATCAAATCTAAACAACAAATAAATAACTGGCAGAATTTAATTCAAGAGAGTATTAATAATGGAGTCTATAAATGTGGATTTGCTAGAAATCAAAAAGCTTATGAAAAAGCCTCTAGCGATATGTTTTCAGCTCTAAAAACCATAGAAGAAAATCTTCAATCAAATGGGCCTTGGCTCTGTGGAGAAGATCTTACAATTGCTGATATAAGACTTTTTCCTACCATTATCAGATGGGAAACAATTTATTGCCCACTATTCAAATGTAGCAATAAACCAATTACATCATTTCCAAATATAATTAAGTGGAGAAAAAAGATTTTTAATATGTACAATATAAAAAACACATGTGATGTTGATTCTTGGAGACAAGATTATTTTGGAACTTTATTTCCTTTGAATCCAAGTAGTATTATTCCTAATGGAGAAGATATAACAACAATTATAAATCATTAATTATCAACTATGAACGAAGAAAATTCTTATTTTAAATCCTCTAATCCAATTAAAGGAGTATATGGAGATTACATAGTAACCCCCAAAGACAAGAGAGAAGTCCTCTTCTATCGATTGTCTATTCTCTTTTGTGGTTTGTTTTTTTCGTTAGGTCTATTCCAATGGTTTACTAATGGATCTAGTCAAGTATGGATTAGTTTTGCTGGCTTGGGAATCAGTTTAGGGTTAAGTCTTAAATGGATACACATATATTTAAGACCTTTACATCAAACACTTGTATTGTTTTGGGCAACTGGTTGCATTGGTTTAGTAATAGTTACATATCACTTTGGATTAACAAACCTTATTTCTTCCCTTAAAGAAAATCCAAAATTGGTATTTCTAGTTGGACCACTTTTTGTATCTTTAACAGGAATCGGTTTCAAAGAGTTTTTTTGTTTTAGAAGAACAGAGGCAATAGGAATCACAATATTCATTCCAATTGCTTTTATTGGACATTTGACTGAACTTATTAGTGAAAAATTTACTTTTTCACTGTTAGTTCTTTCATCGCTACTTTTATTGGTATTAGGGATTAGAAAATTTAACCTGCCAGCAGAAGCTGACATAGGAGATAAAAGTGTGTTTGATTTTTTAGAACGGCAAAGAAAGCTAAATACGCCAGATATTAAGACAAATTAGCCACCAAGGAATTCACCTATGAACAATTTCCCGAGATCAAACGATAAGTGTGCCATGTCAGCGAATGGTGAGGAAATCCAACCAAATTTACAAAGCACGTGCAATATTTCCCCGACATAATTATCTTGTATTAGTTAAAGATTTTGCTGCCTTAAGACGCTATGAAATCCATCGACGAGCATATTCAAAAGGATCAGTCGGAGATCCAAACAGCTAGAGCTTCAGGCAATGATCCTAAAGTTAGGCATTTAACAGATGAGCTTCATTCTCTCGAGGAATATAAAGAGCATCATCCAGAAGATAAGCATGATCCAAATGCTCTTGAACTTTTCTGCGACGCTAATCCTGATGAGCCAGAGTGCTTAGTTTATGACGATTAATTCTTAGAGAAAAACTTGCAAGAAGAAGGGGGCAATAAAATTGCCCCCTTCTTCTTGCTAAGAATTAATTAATAATCCATATTAAAATCTGAAGGGCTGCCAGTTAAAGAGCATACAACTGCCTCCTCATTTTTCATTTGACGTACCTCAGCTATTGGTCTACCCATTTTCTTTAAAACATTAATATCTTGATTAGTCTGGCAACGAGCAATAATTTCTCCTTGTCCATCAAAACAACTGTAAAAATCCATAAATTTAAAGACTCTATTTAGTTATGACCAAGAATTAACTCTAAGACAAGTAGCTATGATTCACTCATAACAATTAATTAATATCCAAGTTCGTTCCATATAGAACTCAACAAATCATCCAGACCAAATTTCGTTACTGCTGAAATTATATGAACCTTTTTTTTAGTTAATTTCTCAATTTTATTGAGAAGTTTTTTAATAGCATCCTCATTTAATAGTTCTTTTTTATTAAGAACAAAAATTCTAGGTCTAGAAATTAAGCCATGACCATAAGACGTTAATTCCTCATTAATAGTTTTGAAATCATTTATTGGATCATTTGATGCTGAATCAATTAAATGGAGCAAAACCTTTGTTCTTTCGATATGTCGGAGAAAATCATGCCCAAGTCCAATGCCTTTTGAGGCTCCAGATATTAAACCAGGAATATCTGCAAAAACTGTTCCATCTCCTGAGGGCCTTCTGACTACTCCAAGATTAGGAATTAAAGTTGTAAATGGATAATCAGCAATTTTTGGTCTTGCAGAGGAGAGTACGGAAATTAATGTACTTTTCCCTGCATTTGGTAAACCAATAATACCTACTTCTGCTAAAAGTTTTAACTCCAATTGTAATGACCATTCTTCCCCATCCTTTCCTTCAGTAAATTTTTCTGGAGCTCTATTACTATTAGATAAATACCGAGCGTTACCGTAGCCTCCTTTACCACCAAACGCGACAATAAGTTGCTGACCTTTGTGAGTTAAGTCACCAAGAATAATATTTGTAGAAAGATGTCGTACCTCTGTTCCGCATGGAACTTTAAGAACAGTATCTTTTCCTGATGCCCCAGTGCATTTATTGGGACCACCTCTCTGACCATTCTCAGCAGAAATTAATTTTTGAAATTTGAAGTCCAAAAGAGTTTGCAAATTATCATCAGCTTCTAAAACAACATTTCCTCCTTGCCCTCCATCTCCTCCTGCAGGCCCACCTGCAGGAACATACTTTTCTCTCCTAAAAGCAGAGATCCCGTCACCACCTGAACCTGCTTTAACATCAATAATGGCCTGATCAATAAATTGCATTTAGAAATATTTATGATCAATAAACTAAATAGTAATTCTTAAATTCATCCTTGCTAAATTCAATAATTTGACAACACTGTTCATAACTTTTATTCCAACTTTAATCAACCATCCATACAACACTACATCCCGGACCTCCATCATGAGGTTCAGCATCGACTACTTTTTCAATATATGAAAGTGAATCCAACCATTTCCTCAAACCTTTTTTCAATTTTCCAGAACCAATCCCATGAATAACCCATAAAGCTCCAGAACAATTTCTCAACTTTTCTTCAATTACCCCCTCCGCTTCATGTACTCGTAAACCTCTTACATCTAATGTATTTTTTTTAGTACGCACTAAGGATAAATTCTTTCTTAGTTGCGAAGTTTGTACTTGCACAAATGGATTTATTTCTACCTTTTGACCATCAAGACTTTCTACTTCAGTCAAACTTACTTTGCTCCGAAATACACCGCATAGCACTATTAATTGCATGCCATCATCTGAAAAAGAAATTATTTCACCTGCTTTACCAATAGAAGACAATCTAACTTTGTCTCCAATCTTAGGAGCCCAACTCTGTATATGCTTCATTTGCTTATCGCTTCGATAGCCCTTTTCCATTTGACGTAATCGTTGACCAGCAACTCTTGCCGTCTCACCACTAGCATTTTGATCTCGCAAACGTTTAATCAAATGTCTAACTTCTTTTTGACCTTCTTTAATTGATGACTCCAACTTAAATCTTCCTTTTTCATTAAACTCATCAGATTGTTGACGTTGTTTCTGCCATCTATCAAGTAATTCTTCATGTAATAATTCTGTTTTAGCCAATAATGCAGCAGCATCCTCAGCTGCTGATTGTTGACGTTCTCTTTGTTTCTCTAAACCCCTAATCACTTGGTTAACGTTATCAACGCTTACAGGATCGATAAATTTCTGAGCACTTTTAATTACCTCTTCATCAAGACCAAGTCTTTTGGAAATCTCTATTGCATTACTTCGACCAGGAATTCCCCATTGCAAATGAAAAGTTGGCTTTATTGTATCACTATCAAAAGAAACAGAGGCATTCTCAAATCTTGGATCGCTATATTTGAGTGCTTTTAATTCTCCAAAATGAGTAGTAGCAATAGTTAATCTTGCCCTATCCGCCATTATTTTTAAAAGAGCCATAGCTAAAGCTGTACCTTCAGTTGGATCAGTTCCGGCTCCAACTTCATCTAAAAGAACAAGAGTCGTACCAGGGAATAGAGCTATAGCATCGAGTATTCGACTTATACGAAGGATATGTCCACTAAATGTTGATAGATTTTGCTGTAATGATTGCTCATCACCAATATCAGCTAAAATGTTTTTACACCATGGTAATCTTGGTGAGCCTGTGCATGGCAAAAGCAAACCTGCTTTAGCCATTAAAACTGCTAGACCTAGGCTTTTTAAAGCAACCGTTTTACCGCCAGTATTAGGGCCTGTAATCGCTACAACTTTTAAATCAGGGGAAACATCAAAACTAGTTGGAATAACTGTCTTTTTTTTCGTATGGAAATCATTCCAAACTAATAAAGGATGACGAAAATCTTTAATCTCAAATGATGTATTTTCCTCATCATCAAGAATTGCTGGTACCCCCTTCAACCACTTAGAGTAACGTGCTCTAGCTAATGAAAACTCAATTTTTAATAGTATCTCACCTAAATGAGCTATTACATTTGCGTTAATGCCAACTTCTTTGCTCCAATTAGCTAGAAGTCTCCTCTCCTCATCTGAGATTTCAGAATCAATCTTAGCTAAACGATTGCCTATAGATATAACAGCTTGTGGTTCAACATAGATTGTACTTCCAGAGGCTGAACTATCATGCACCATTCCTTTAATCTGATCGGAAGTTCCAGCCTTGAATGCCAGAACAGGTCGGCCATATCTCTCTGAAACAAAATTATCTTGCAGCAATCCACTATGTTTCCTAATAATATCTTGAAGAATATCTTTCCTTTGTAGGCGTACTGAATTCATATGTCGACGTAATTCAGAAAGCTTTGCACTTGCGCGATCAGCAATTCTTCCACCTTCATCTAATCCATATTCGAGGAGTTTTTGTAAATCTGGCAAAGTAGCAATGTCTATGAGTAATTCAGAAAGTCGTGGGCGGGTTAATTGATCAAATAATAGTTTTCGTAATTTCCTGGCAGCCCTTAAAGTCTCAGCTACTTTCAATAAGTCTTCACCTGTAGCGATACCGCCTTTTGAACATATTAAAAGAATATTTTCTAAATCATGAACACCTTCAAAAGATATTCCTCCATCAATAGCAATATCTAATGA
This sequence comes from Prochlorococcus marinus XMU1408, assembly GCF_003208055.1. Classification (NCBI taxonomy): domain Bacteria; kingdom Bacillati; phylum Cyanobacteriota; class Cyanophyceae; order Synechococcales; family Prochlorococcaceae; genus Prochlorococcus; species Prochlorococcus marinus. The sequence continues at coordinate 276,479 of NZ_QJUE01000001.1, read as the reverse complement.
TCCTATTTCTAATGTTTGACACAATAACTCCTGACTTGAAGATATATCAAGTGGCAAAGTAAAGCTTTCACATCTTTTACGACCTTGATGAGTAACGGCGAATGTCGATAAATGGCGACAAACAGTTGGCCATTCAAGTAGATCCAGCGACTCTAAAATAATTTGTGTCTTGCTAGAATCGTCATGATTTATGATTAATCCCATTCGTCTACTTAAAGTCTATTGATTTGTTGGTATCCCTGTTAATGGATGATAGAGCATTTCCAACCAATTCCCTTCTGTATCTTTTAGGTAAAAAGAAGAGGTCCCATCACGATGATCGTGTAAAGCACCAACTTTCATTCCTTGATTTTTTAGAGAGTCATGTATTCTCTCTATTTCATCCTTATTTGTGAAATGAAATGCAAAATGTGGGCCTGCAGCTTTATAGCCTGGACCAAGCAATGCCAATCCATCCCTACTCTCCCCTGCTTCTAAATAACACCAATCAGTATCATCCCAGACAAGCTTCATTCCCAAGCTCATATAAAAGCTTTTAGCCCTATCAACATCATTGACTCTTATCGCTACATGACCGAGACGATGAACACTTTCAAGATTTAAATTAGATGCTTTTTTTATCATACTTTTGATTTGAAGTTCAAATTTTGAATGGTTGTTTTAATCAACTCTATTAATCTTTTAACCATCCTGCGGCATCACATGCATGGTAAGTAAGGATAAGACTAGCTCCCGCTCTTTTAAAACTAAGTAAGGTTTCCAAAACGATTGCCTTTTCATCTATCCAGCCTCTTTGAGCAGCAGCTTTGACCATTGAATATTCACCGCTAACGTTATAAGCAGCTATCGGCAATTCTGATTCTTTTCTTAAACGATAAATAATATCCAAGTAAGCCAAACCTGGTTTGACCATTAAGATGTCCGATCCTTCTTGTTCGTCAAGTTGAGCTTCTGTTATGGCTTCTCTAGCATTGGCTGGGTCCATCTGATAGGTGTTTTTATTTTTTGGAATAGGCTTACTTGATAATGACCTAGGAGCAGAATCTAAAGCTTCTCTAAAAGGGCCATAATATGCAGATGAATATTTTGCTGTGTAACTAATTATTCCTACATGTTCAAAACCTTCATCATCTAGAGCTTCTCTTATGGCTCCAACCCTTCCATCCATCATGTCACTCGGGCCAATTAAATCTGCTCCAGATTTTGCTTGAACAATTGCTTGTTTACACAAATAATCAACTGTTTCATCATTCAAAATTATTCCTTCATCACTAACTATCCCATCATGACCATCACAAGAATATGGATCTAAAGCGACATCAGTCATAATGCACATTTCAGGTATTTCCTTTTTTAATCTTTCAATAGCCCTAGGTATTAAACCTTTTTCGTTAAAACATTCAGCTCCATCTTCTGTTTTTTGCTCGTCTGGAACCTTTGGGAAAAGAACGACACATCTGATCCCAAGATTCCAAGCACGCTTAACCTCATCAACTAATCCATCCAATGACCAGCGAAATGAACCTGGCATAGCTGCTATTTCTTGAATATCTAAACCTTCATGGACGAAAAGAGGATAGATGAAGTCAGAGGCAGAGACGCTATGCTCTCTAACCATCTCTCTTAAAGAGTTAGTTTTACGAAGACGACGAGGCCGATAAGTAAGATCCATATGGACCAATAGAGATAATTACATTTTACTTCCTCTAAGTACTGGCCTGATCGAACCAACTTGCACGAGGTTCATCTAATCGAACAGATCTAAGCTTTTTCAGCAGTTCCAACTCCTCATCAGACCATTTTTCAGGCAACTTTAATTTAAGAGTAAAAAATAAATCTCCTTGAGCATCTAAATCATGCAATCCTTGACCTTCTAATCTCAACTTTTGTTCAGGGACGCTTCCTGAAGGGATTAATAAATATGCATTTCCTTGAGGTGTAGCAACCAAAATATTTGCTCCCAAAGTTAATTCGTCTAAAGAAATAGGTAAATCTGCATAAATATCCAAACCTTTAATTTTCCAAATCGAATGAGATTGAACATTTACTTTAATTAATAAATCACCTCTTTTCCCTTTCCCAAGTTGAATATTTCCCTTATTTTTAATACATATTTCTGATCCTGATTGAATACCTTTTGGAATATCAACCTTAAGACGTTCATTATTGACTAGTAGATTCTTTTTTGTTCCATTAAAAGCCTCAAAAAAAGTAATATTCAATTTAAACTCAGCATCCAAATTTAATGATTGATTCTTTTTATCTGATGATATAGTTGAATAAATTTCTTGGCCAACCTCACTAAATCTACCAATTAAATCACTCAAAAAGTCATCAAATTTTAAAGATTCATCAAATCCAATGCCATTATTTTGGTCATAACTATCTTGAGTCTTTCCATTTCTATTTTTAAACCAATAACTTAGATATTGTTCATAAGACTTTTTTTTCTCTTGATCAGAAAGTGTCTCATAAGCTTCATTGATTTCTTTAAATTTCAACTCAGCTTTCTCATCATAGGGATGTAAGTCAGGATGAAATTTTCTAGCAAGTTTTCTAAAAGCACTTTTGATTTCCTGATCGGTAGCATTTCTACTAACACCAAGAATTTTGAAATAATCCTTAAAACCGTTTAATTCCATATAATTAAAGCTTTTTCCATAGTAAGACCAGTCTTTTTGCTGATTTCATTCAATATAAGTATTTAAAATTAGAGAGCGCCGAACGTAATGGAACCTTGAAGATATAGGCTTATTTAAGTCAAATTAAGTTAGGAGAGTCGATTGGCGTTAATTAATGGCTTTCACCTGAAGAATATTAGAGGTGATGTATTAGGTGGTTTAACCGCAGCAGTTGTGGCCTTGCCACTAGCTCTAGCGTTTGGTAACGCGGCGTTAGGACCAGGAGGCGCTATTTATGGACTATATGGAGCAGTAGTCGTTGGTTTCCTCGCAGCTTTATTTGGAGGGACTCCTGCTCAAGTAAGTGGTCCCACGGGACCTATGAGCGTGACAGTCGCAGGAGTAGTGGCCAGCTTGGCAGCTGTAGGGGTACCGAGAGATTTATCTGCTGGCGAAATTCTCCCTTTAGTAATGGCTGCAGTAGTCATTGGAGGGTTATTTCAGATTTTATTTGGACTATTAAGACTTGGTAAATACATAACACTTGTTCCATATTCTGTCGTTTCAGGTTTTATGTCTGGAATTGGGGTGATCATAATTACCCTTCAAATTGGTCCTTTATTGGGAATATCAACTCGTGGGGGAGTCTTAGAGTCTCTTTCGACTTTAGTTAAAAATTTCGAACCTAATGGGGCTGCAATATCGGTTGCAGTTATGACTCTTGCAATAGTTTTCTTAACTCCTCGCAAGATAAGTCAATGGGTACCTTCCCCGCTTTTAGCATTGTTAATAGTAACTCCGTTATCCATTCTTCTCTTTGGCGATAGTTCTATCGATCGAATAGGTGCAATCCCAGAGGGTGGCCTCTCTCTAAGTCTGCCTGATCCAAGCTTTGATAATTTCTTCCCTATAATTCTTAAAGCCGGACTAGTTCTTGCTGTTCTTGGTGCTATTGATTCACTTCTTACATCTCTAGTAGCAGATAATATTTCTCAAACAAGACATAACTCTGATCGAGAACTAATTGGACAAGGTATAGGAAATGCTGTTGCTGGTATTTTCACAGGTTTGCCTGGTGCAGGTGCAACTATGAGGACAGTAATAAATGTCAAATCTGGTGGATCCACACCAATCTCAGGAATGGTTCATTCCATTGTTTTGCTACTAGTACTTGTTGGGGCAGGTCCACTTGCTGCTCAAATACCTACAGCACTTCTCGCTGGAATTTTAATCAAAGTTGGTTTAGACATTATTGACTGGGGATTCCTATTGAGAGCGCATCGACTTTCTCTTAAGACAGCAAGTGTGATGTATGGAGTCCTTCTTATGACAGTCTTCTGGGACTTAATATGGGCCGTACTTGTTGGAGTCTTCATTGCAAATATGCTAACTATCGATTCAATTACTGAAACACAATTAGAAGGGATGGAAGCAGATAATCCAATTGATTCAGAAGCAAATAACAATGCTGCAAATGCTCAACTTCCCTCAGATGAAAAAGCACTTTTAGATCGCTGCGCAGGAGAAGTAATGCTATTCAGGCTAAAAGGACCACTTAGCTTTGGAGCAGCAAAAGGAATAACTGAGAGAATGATGCTAGTGAGAAATTATAAAGTGTTAATTCTTGATATCACCGATGTTCCAAGACTTGGAGTCACTGCAACACTTGCTATAGAGGATATGGTGCAAGAAGCCTTAAACAATTCAAGAAAAGCATATGTTGCCGGTGCTACTGGAAGAGTAAAAGATAGATTAGCCAAATTTGGAGTCGATGTGATTGGGACAAGAAAAGAAGCTCTTACAGCCGCAATTGACAACATCAATGATTGATGAAAAATATTTTTATCTAAATTGCATAACCTTAAAAACTAACAAGAAATGGGACATAATCTTTTCATCCAAAATGCCTTAAGTCCTCCAATACTTTTTTTCTTTTTAGGTGCAATTGCATACGCCCTAAAATCAGATTTTGAGATCCCTTCTCCGCTGCCAAAATTATTTTCTCTATACCTTCTTCTTGCAATAGGCTTCAAAGGAGGAATTGAACTTCAAAAAAGCGGCTTTAATTATCCAGTAATTCCTACTGTGATCGCTGCAATATTGATGTCTTTGTTAATCCCACTTATTTGCTTTGTAATACTGAGATTTAAATTTGATGTTTTTAATGCAGCAGCCATATCTGCAGCTTATGGATCAATCAGCGCAGTGACATTTATAACTGCTGAAAGCTTTCTCGAAAGTCAGAACATACCCTTTGATGGTTTTATGGTTGGTGCGTTAGCACTTATGGAGTCACCAGCAATAATTATTGGTCTTCTGTTAGTCAAATTTGGAGCACCCAAAGATAGGCCTATTAAAAAGAAAATGAAATGGGGATCAATTCTTCATGAATCGATGCTAAATGGTTCAGTCTATTTATTACTTGGAAGCTTATTAATAGGTTTTTTAACATCAGCAATTGATCCTTCTGACATTAAAAAGATGGAACCATTTACAGGCGATTTGTTCTATGGAGCAGAATGTTTTTTCCTTCTTGATATGGGAATTGTGGCAGCTCAACGCCTTGCTCGACTCAATAAAACTGGTGCATTTCTAATTATGTTTTCGATATTTATGCCAATATTAAATGCAGTCCTAGGATCAGTAGTAGCTAAATTCCTGAATTTAGACCCTGGCAATGCTCTTTTATTTGTAGTTTTATGTGCCAGTGCATCTTATTTAGCAGTGCCAACTGCAATGAGAATGACTGTTCCTGAAGCCAGGCCTGGTTATTACATTTCAACCACTCTTGGATTAACCTTTCCTTTTAACATAATTATTGGAATACCAGTATATATGGGCTTAGTAAACACAATGATTCCACAAATTGGATAGATCTCAAACATGAAAAGACTTGATTTGATTTTTAGTGAAAGAGAACTCGACGATGTTCTCTCAACTTTAGAAAAAGCAGAAGTACCAGGCTATACAGTTATGAAGCATGCAACTGGAAGAGGTCCCGAAAGAGTTGTTACTGAAGATATGGAATTTACTGGATTCGGGTCAAATGCTCATGTAATTATTTTTTGCGAGCAAGTTACAATAGATAAAATTAGAGAAGATATAAAATCCGTGTTGAGTTACTACGGAGGTGTGGCCTATGTTTCAGAAGCAACTCCACTTTAGAAAAATTGCTCAATTGTTTAAATTAAGCATGAACCCAATCAACACGAATTGATTTCCTGCTATTTAAATATCTATCAATTGCCATAGCAGCTATACATCCATCTGATGCGGCAACAACAGCTTGTTTAAAAGGTGTATTTCTGATGTCTCCAATAGCCCAAACACCTTCAACTGTTGTGGACATAAAGTCATCAACTAGTACACCTCCATCCTCCTTAAAAGCGACCTGATCTCCTAGAAAATCTGTAATAGGCTTTGATCCACTCATGTAAACAAAAACCCCCTCAAGAGCAATATCTTGATGATTATCAATTGATCTATTCTTTACTTTGATACCTGTGACACCAGAATCATTTCCTTCGATTTGCATCAACCTAGTTTTGCTCCAATGGTTCACATTTGGCTTTAATAAAAGTTCTTGTGCATGATGATCATCTGATTTGGGATCATTGGATGTAATCCAATGAACTTTGGAAGCAAATTTTGTAAGAACATTTGCTTCTTCGATTGCCTCTTTATTGATCCCAACAACCGCAACTTCACGATCTCTATAAAAAGCTCCATCACAAGTTGCGCAATAGCTAACGCCTCGACCGAGGTATTCTGCCTCACCTTTAAACGATGCAGGTCTTCCCATTGCACCACTTGCAACTACAAGTGCTTTTGCTTTAAAGGTTCCCTCAGGTGTATAAATAGTTTTCCAGTCACCAGTTGAATCAATACCAAAGACCTGCGCTCTTCGATAGTCAGCCCCATATTGAGTAGCTTGATCTCGCATCAGTTTTAATAAAGCCTCTCCACTCATTTCACTAGAGACGCCTGGGTAATTAGCAATTTGATGAGTTATTGCAAGAGCACCTACATCAGGATTCTTATCTAGAATTACTGTCTTTAAATCTGCTCGAGAGGTGTAAAGCGCACAACTGCAACCAGCAGGCCCACCACCAACTATTACTACATCAGTTTCAATGGTTTCCAATGGAAAATTCTCTTAGATAGGTTTTGATCTCTTTCGAGAAGAGAAAGGGATGTGTTGAATTCACTTGGATTAATAGATTAAACTTTAAACCCAAATCAAATCAAATGTTTGTTTAGTTCAACTCTAATGAAAATTATCTAAGTTTAGTCATAACAAACAAGCTTCTAAATAGATTTACTTAATCAAGAGCAAATCTGCCCTTAGCTAGTCTCAATCTAAAGAAATAAAAACGTAAGAATTTGCAAAAGGAAAGTAACGCCCTTTAATAAAAATTCTAAAGAACACAAAAAATACTAAATCTTCTAGAGTAGAAGTTGAGTAATTAGATTCTTGAGCGATTCAGAAATACTGCTTAAAGCAGCTATAAACCGAATAAAAGCTCGAATATCAGAGAAGCTGATAAATTCTGCTCAGGAATTTAGCGAGATTGCCGAAGAAATGCCTCAGAAATTTCAAGAAGAATGGTCTAGTTTCAAAAAAGAGGTTATCGAAGAGTCCAAGCGTTTAGAAAAAATGAAAGATTCAACAATGGAGAACAACTCCAATAAACAATCATCGAAAGAAGATCTCATTCAAACTCAAATTGACAATCTTAGGTCCAAGGTAATTCAAACCAACAAAAATATTGAGGAAAAAAGTTGATATTTTTAATTTGTCATTTCCAAAAGTTAAGAAGAGCCTTTAGAATTTGGAAAACATTATTAATTCTTTTTTTCTTTTTATGGTTTGATTCTAGAAAATGGACTTATTTGAAAGGTTACAACGATAAACGAAGAGAAAGACGACAGATTATTAGAGCTAAATGGCTCACAAAAGAATTAGTTTACTTAGGATCAGCTTTTATAAAATTAGGTCAACTTTTATCTGCCAGAGCTGATGTTATACCATCGGCATGGGTAAATGAGCTAACCTCTTTACAAGATAGAGTTCCACCTTTTGACTTTAAAAAAGTTGAAGAAATTTTATTATTTGAGCTTGGTGATTCATATAAAAAAATTATAAATATTGATTCAATTCCTATAGGTTCTGCCTCACTTGCTCAAGTTCATAAAGCTAAATTAATTAATGGTGAAAATGTAATTTTTAAAGTACAAAGGCCAGGAATAGAAAATTTTTTCAGACTTGATCTAGATGTTATGAATCAAGTAGCTGCAGTAGTTGAAAAAAATAAAAGTATTAGTCAGGGAAAAGACTGGACAGGTATTGCTAAAGAATGCAAGAGAGTATTAATTAGAGAATTAGATTTTAAAATTGAAGCTCAATATGCTGCACGATTTAAACAACAATTTATTGAAGACTCAGAAATATTAGTTCCAAGTGTGTTTTGGGATTTAAGTTCTAGTAAAGTTTTATGCCTTGAATATATGCCAGGTATTAAGATTAATGATATAAAAACTCTTAAGATTAACGGTATTGATACCTCATCAATAGCAAAGATTGGAGCAACGAGTTACTTGAAGCAATTAGTTAATTATGGCTTTTTTCATGCGGACCCACATCCCGGCAACTTAGCTGTTTCTAGTAGTGGTTCGCTTATTTACTATGACTTTGGAATGATGGGTTTTGTATCTGAGCGAATCAGAGGCAGACTTAATTCAATGATCAAAGCAGCGGCTCTTAGAGATGTTAGTGGACTAGTAAAAGAACTTCAAATTGCGGGATTGTTAGAGGCAGATATAGAAATAGGTCCAGTAAGAAGATTAATTAGAGTAATGTTAACCGAGGCTCTAACTCCTCCATTTAACTCAAAAATCATAGAAAAGCTATCGGGTGACATTTCAGAACTTGCTTATGGGAAACCCTTTAGAATACCAATCGAGTTGATTTTTGTTTTTAGAGCACTATCAACTTTTGAAGGAGTTGGAAGATATCTAGATCCTGAATTTAATTTAATAGCAATAGCAAAACCCTTCCTCCTCCCACTCATGACATCAAAAGATTCTGAACAAAATGACTTGCTAAACGAATTAGGCAGACAAGTTACTGAAATGGGAAGCAAAGCAGTTGGTTTACCAAAAAGGCTTGACGAAAATCTAGAGAGATTGGAACAAGGCGACTTGCAACTTCAAGTACGCATGGGTGAATCAGATAGACAATTAAGAAGAATGATTAATGCCCAACAAACATTAGGTAATTCTGTTCTACTGGGCTCACTTGCAATATCTTCAGCTTTATTAGCTTCAACTAATAAACCTTCTTTATTTTTTATACCAATAATTTTAGGATTCCCAATAGCTTTAAGTTGGATCAAATTACAATTTAAAATGAGAAGTGAAAGTCGTTTGGACAATTTCCAAGGGAGAAAAAAATTATAACTGAATTATTTACAATCAATCCTTAAAGGCTTCCTCTTGGTCCCAAGCCTATAAGTCCAGCATAAGTCGCTTGGCTTCCTAACTCATCTTCAATACGAAGCAATTGATTGTATTTCGCAACCCTCTCACTACGACTTAATGAACCTGTTTTTATTTGGCCAGATTTTGTAGCTACTGATAAATCAGCAATTGTTGTATCTTCAGTTTCTCCACTTCTATGACTGATAACAGATGTATAACTTGATCTTGATGCAAGCTCAATAGCTTCAAGTGTTTCTGTGAGAGAGCCAATTTGATTAACTTTAATTAGTATTGAATTTGCAATATTTTCATCAATCCCTCTCTGCAAACGACGAGTATTGGTAACAAATAAATCATCCCCTACTAATTGAACACTTTTACCAAGCTTTTTAGTTAACAAGCTCCAACCATCCCAATCATCTTCAGCTAATCCATCTTCAATAGAAACTATTGGATATGCATTAACTAAACCAGCTAATTCCCCGACCATTTGCTCACTTGAATAGGAATGGCCACCATAAGAATATTGTCCCCCCTCATAAAACTCCGTGCTAGCAACATCTAAAGCTAGAGAGATTTGCTCACCTGGTTTAAACCCAGCCTGCTCAATTGCTTGCATTAAAAGGTCACCAGCTGCTTTGTTACTCTCAAGATTTGGAGCAAATCCTCCTTCATCACCAACAGCAGTTGATAAACCTTTCTTACTCAATAAATCTTTAAGCGTATGAAATACCTCAGCTCCCATTCTTAAAGCTTCTCTGAAACTTTCAGCGCCATGTGGAACCAACATGAATTCTTGAAAATCTAAGTTGTTTGCTGCATGAGCACCTCCATTGATTACGTTCATTAGGGGAACGGGTAATAGAGATGACATGGGTCCACCTAAATACCTATATAGAGGCAACCCCAATCCATTAGCGGCTGCTCTTGCTGTAGCCATGCTGACAGCAAGAATTGAATTAGCACCAAGATTTGATTTGTTGTCTGTATCGTCAAGTTGTTTCATTACCGAGTCAACTGTGGCCTGATCTAATGCAGACAAGCCACATAGGGCTGGAGCAATATTTTCTTCTATGTGACCAACAGCCTTGATAACTCCTTTACCCTTATAACGTTTTCCGCCGTCTCTTAATTCATGGGCCTCATGTGCTCCCGTACTAGCACCACTTGGGACAATTGAACGGCCAATAGCTCCACCCTCTAAAAGCACCTCAGCCTCTACTGTTGGATTACCACGGGAGTCCAACACTTCTCGGGCCATAATGGTATCAATTACTAGTTCTAGAGAGTCAGCCACGAATTTAAGATGATTTTTAGATCTTATGAACTACATTATTCCTATATGTTCCTTAATTGTTAATCTAGCTTGCTTTCCAAGACCTAATCAATCGAATTTGTCTTAATAAAATACACATATTGCTTAAAACATCTCAACCTAAATGCAGTCGGCACATGACCTCTTTGAATCAAAATTCAACGAAAATGAATGGAAGTCTCACTACAGAACCAGATTCTTTTAGCGATGAAGCTTGGAATCTCCTATTAATAGCTGAACAATCAGCCCGGAGATGGCGACATCAAAATTTAGATGTTGAACATCTTATTGAAGTTCTTTTTAGAAATAAAAAATTCCAAAAATATACAAATCCCTTACCAATCAACCATGATGAAATAAGTGAAATTCTAGAAAACTTTCTCGCTGAACTGCCAATTAATAATCAAACAGATTTATTTGTTGGTGAAGATTTAGAAAATCTACTTGAAACTGCTGATGATTTCCGATCTCGATGGGGATCAAATCAAATCGAAATATCTCATATTCTTATCGCAATTGGTAGAGATAATCGCTTAGGAGAAGATCTTTTTTATCAAGCTGGTCTACCTAGCGAAATTCTTGAAGCGGAATTGCGACGACTACCAGCGCCTAAGTCATTTCAACAACCAAAAAGAAATTTGTTTAAGCAAATAGAGGAAAAACCAAAAAAAGATTCAAAACCTTATAGATCAACTGAAACCACTTCAAATGATTTAGCCTCCGAACCTCAAAGACCACTTAGCAAAGAAGATATCAAGTCAAAACAAGAACCTCTAAGCCTGAGTGAAATGCCAAGTGCATTAGATTTATACTGTAAAGACCTTACTGCTGAAGCTGAAGCAGGGAAATTAGACCCTGTGATTGGGAGGGAGTCTGAAATAAAAGCAATTATAAAAGTTTTATCTCGACGAGGAAAAAACAATCCAGTCCTAATTGGAGCTCCAGGTGTTGGAAAAACAGCAGTTGCAGAATTATTGGCACAAAAAATTATAGATAACGAACTTCCAGAGTCTCTTCAAGGTTTCAAACTAATTTCACTTGATATCGGAGCATTAATAGCAGGAACAAAATTTCGAGGTCAATTTGAAGAACGATTTAGATCATTACTAAGTGAAATCAGTAATAATGAAAAAGGAGTCATCTTGTTTATAGACGAATTACATACAATTGTAAGCAAAGAAAGATCCAATACTGATGCTGGTAGTCTATTAAAACCATTATTAGCTAATGGAGATTTACGTTGTATTGGAGCAACGACTCCTGAAAATTATAGACGTACAATCGAGAAAGATCTAGCACTAGATAGACGATTTCAGCAAGTATTAATTAAAGAGCCTAGTTTAGACCTAAGTCTTGAAATTTTAAAAGGGCTGAAGGAAAACTATGAGTTCCATCACCGAGTAACTATTACTGACCAAGCACTAATTACAGCTATTCGTCTGGCACATAGATATATAAGTGATAGATGTCTCCCAGATAAAGCAATTGACTTAATCGACGAGGCATCAGCTCAAGTAAAACTTGAATCCACATCAAAGCCGAAAATCATCGAAGATAAAGAATCTCAGATTAATCATTTAGATTCGTTAATCTTAAATGCAAATCAAGAAAGATCATTTGAGAATATAAATAAATTAGAAGAAGAGAAAAACTTTCTAGTAGTTGAAATCGATAACATCAAGCAAAAATGGCAAGATCAACTTGATAAATCAGATGAATTACAAGAATTAAAACTAAGATATGAAGAGTTAGCAAATTTAATAACGGAAGCTGAAATATCTGGAAATCTTGAAGAAAAAGAAAGACTTAAATATAACCAATTTTATCAAATAAAAGAAAGGATCAAAGAAATTGAAGTTTCTATTAAAGAGGACAATGTAGATGGTAATTCCTTAATAAAAGACCAAGTTGATCCAGATGACATTGCAGATGTTGTCTCAAGATGGACAGGTATACCTGTTAGCAAAGTTTTATCAGGTGAAAGACAAAAGCTCTTAAATTTGGAACAAGACTTAGAGAAAAAAGTTATTGGTCAATTAAATGCTGTTCAAGCAGTTGCAGCCTCAATTCGTCGAGCAAGAGCTGGAATGCAAGACATAAGAAGACCTATAGGGTCCTTTCTTTTCCTTGGCCCTACAGGTGTTGGAAAAACGGAACTTGCTAAATCATTAGCAAATTCTTTATTTGATGAAGAGGACGCTTTGTTAAGACTTGATATGAGTGAATACATGGAGAGAAATGCTGTTTCAAGACTTTTAGGTGCGCCTCCTGGGTATGTGGGATACGAAGAGGGTGGTCAATTAACTGAAGCAATACGAAAAAGGCCTTATGCAGTGTTGCTACTTGATGAAATTGAAAAAGCTCATCCAGAAGTATTCAATATTCTTTTACAGGTATTAGATGATGGACGACTCACTGATTCTCAAGGTCGAACAGTAGATTTTAGAAATACAGTAATTGTTATGACAAGTAATCTTGCCAGTAAAGCAATTTTAAATAATTCACTTCAAGTGCAAAACGAGAATTCAAATAAAAATATGCTTGCACAAGAATTAGATCAACAAATCAACGAAGCTCTATCAAAATATTTTCGACCAGAATTTTTGAACCGCATTGATGAAGTAATAAGATTTAAGCCACTCAAACCCGAGAATTTAGAACAAATAGTTCGACTTCAACTTGATGAATTGAAGAAGCTTTTAAAACAACAAGGGTTAGCTCTTTATGTTGATGATGCCACTATTAAAACTCTTGCTGAAGAAGGTTATGAACCTGAATATGGAGCCAGGCCTCTTAGAAGAGTTATCAGAAGAAGGTTAGAAAACCCGTTGGCGACACAAATATTAGAAGAAGCATTTGAGGGTGCAAAATCAATAAGGGTTGCGACCAAGCGTGATGAATCTAATAAACTTCTTTTTTTAATAGATAACTAATCGATCAAACATAAGTTAGTGTAGGTTTATAGCCATTCTTTTAAAAGTACTTTCCCTTCTAGTCTTCCCAAAGTGACAAGTCCAACTTCTAAAGAGGATCAAGATAAGGTAATTCCTGCAAAAAAGGAAAAACCAGCCTTAAAAAAAAGTTTTTTATCCTCTACAATTGATGAAATGAAACTTGTTGTATGGCCATCACGCCAACAGCTTTTTAGTGAATCTGTTGCTGTGATTTTAATGGTCACTTTATCGGCAGTATCAATTGCGGCTGTGTCCCGTTTTTATGGATGGGCTTCTACTCAGATATTCCGCTGAGTTGAATAATCAAAATTTTTAAACCACTCACATTTTTTTCCAGTGTCTGAGACTGAAACCACCCCAAATAAAGATTCTAAAATAATTGATAGATCAGAAACAAATCAGGATGATCAATCATTTTTTTCAAATCAAACAATAAAGACAAATATTGCACGTTGGTATGCTATTCAAGTTGCATCAAGTTGCGAAAAAAAAGTAAAAGCAACACTTGAACAAAGAGCCATCACTCTTGGTGTTAATGACAGAATTATAGAAATAGAAATCCCTCAAACACCAGCAGTAAAGCTAAAAAAAGATGGCAGCAGGCAGACCACGGAAGAAAAAGTTTTTCCTGGATACGTTCTAGTTCGCATGGTGTTAGATGAAGACACAATGATGGCTGTAAGAAGTACTCCAAATGTTATTAATTTTGTTGGCGCAGAAGATCGAAGAGCGACTGGTAAAGCCCGAGGTCACATAAAACCTCGTCCCTTAAGCAGACAAGAGGTAAATAGAATTTTCAAACGTGCAGCTGAAAAGAAAACTGTTGTGAAATTAGATGTAGAAGAAGGAGATCAGATTGTTGTGACTTCAGGTCCTTTTAAAGATTTCCAAGGAGAAGTAATTGAAGTTTCAGGAGAAAGAAACAAACTTAAAGCTCTTTTATCAATTTTTGGTAGAGAAACTCCTGTCGAACTTGAATTTTCTCAAATAACCAAACAAAATTGATTTTTTAAATTCCTTTTGCTGTCTGGTCAGTCTAGGAGTTAAGTTTATTAGATAATTTAATCTGACTTGTTTCGGATTTTCCGCATTAGTTCAATTTTTAGCCGATGGCAAAGAAAGTAGTAGCCCTGATCAAGTTAGCCTTACAGGCTGGTAAAGCTAATCCAGCTCCTCCTGTAGGCCCTGCCCTTGGTCAACACGGGGTTAACATAATGGCGTTTTGTAAGGAATACAATTCGCGTACACAGGACAAAGCTGGTTTTGTAATACCTGTAGAAATTTCAGTTTTTGAAGACAGAAGTTTTACTTTCATAACAAAAACCCCTCCTGCTTCTGTTTTGATAACTAAAGCAGCAGGCATTGCAAAAGGTTCTGGAGAGTCAGCGAAAGGAGATGCTGGTTCCATAAGTAAAAGTCAACTGGAAGAAATTGCTAAAACAAAACTTCCAGATCTCAATTGCACTAGCATCGAATCAGCGATGAAAGTTATTGAGGGGACTGCCAAAAACATGGGAGTTTCCATAAAGGACTAATCAGATCGTAAAATTATTTAAGTTCTCTTATCTGGGGGAGACCAAAAGTCGAATGCACCCCAATTTATTATGAAAAATTTTTCTAAAAGGATGACGACGTTACTTTCCAAAGTGGAAGAGCGGTCATATTCTCCAATTGAAGCGATAAAGCTAGTAAAAGAAAATGCTAATGCAAAATTCGATGAGACTATTGAAGCTCATATAAGACTAGGTATTGACCCAAAATATACTGATCAACAACTGCGGACAACAGTTGCTTTGCCAAATGGTACTGGACAAAAAGTTCGCATAGCAGTAGTCACCCGTGGTGAAAAAGTATCTGAGGCAACTAAAGCAGGCGCTGATCTAGCTGGAGAAGAAGATTTAGTTGATTCAATCAATAAAGGAGAAATGAACTTTGACCTTCTAATTTCAACTCCAGATATGATGCCTAAGGTGGCAAAACTAGGAAGAGTTCTTGGTCCCAGAGGACTAATGCCTAATCCAAAAGCAGGAACAGTTACTACCGATCTGGCAGGAGCTATAAAAGAATTTAAAGCAGGAAAACTTGAATTCAGAGCAGATAAAGCAGGAATTGTTCATGTTCGATTTGGTAAAGCAAGTTTTTCTGAAGATGCACTACTTGAAAATCTTAAAGTTTTGCAGGGAACCATAGAGAAAAATAAACCTAGTGGAGCAAAGGGTAAATTCTGGAGAAGCTTCTTCATTACATCAACTATGGGTCCATCAGTAGAACTAGATATCAACGAATTACAAGACTTACAGAAAGAAAAGTGACCCCCTTGTTGTAAATTAGTTAGGTGGCATAGCCACAGGGCATGCGCCCAGCCAAAGACAGCAGGTATGAGCTATTCAGCATTTGTTTAATAGCATCTATAAAACCCGCCGAGGTATACGCAAGATTTTTTTCTTTTTGGATTGAATCGTTAGCGGCCTCGATTCCTAATGGAACATGGCCGCATGTCCAGTTCTTCCCCCGATTCGATCCAATTATTATGGGCCGCACGCTGGAAAGCAAAAAACAGATCGTCGAAAAATTAGAGGATCTACTAGATAACTCCGAAATGGCTCTAGTTCTTGATTACAAGGGCTTATCCACAAAAGAGATGTCTGACTTGCGCTCAAGATTGCAAGAAAGCCAAGGCGTTTGCAAGGTCACTAAAAATACCTTGATGCGTCACGCCATAAAAGGAAAAGATTCCTGGAGTGGTTTGGATTCATTGCTAACTGGAACTAACGCCTTTGTTTTAATCAAGGGAGATGTTGGTAGTGCTGTTAAAGCTGTTCAAGCATTTCAAAAGGAAACTCAAAAATCTGAGACAAAGGGAGGTCTTTTCGAAGGCAAACTTTTATCCCAAGAAGAAATCAAAGCGATTGCAAAACTTCCTAGCAAGGAAGCACTTATGGCACAAATTGCTGGTGCAATGAATTCCATAACAAGCAAAATTGCTATTGGTATTAATGAGGTTCCCTCTGGACTTGCAAGATCTCTTAAACAACACTCTGAGAGTGGCGAGAGCTGATCTGTCTTATTTAACTATTTGTTTTCTACTTATTTAGTTGCTGATTTAAACCATGTCTGCAAAAACCGATGAAATTTTAGATTCATTAAAAAGCCTCTCATTGCTTGAAGCTTCAGAGCTTGTAAAGCAAATAGAAGAAGCTTTTGGTGTCTCTGCTGCCGCATCTGCTGGCGTTGTCATGGCAGCTCCAGGAGCTGCTGGTGGTGGCGATGGTGCTGATGCTGCCGAAGAAAAAACTGAATTTGAAGTTGTTTTAGAAAGCTTTGACGCTTCATCTAAAATTAAAGTCCTTAAAGAGGTTCGCAATGCCACAGGTTTAGGCCTTGGCGAGGCAAAAGCCCTAGTTGAGGCTGCTCCAAAAACAATAAAAGAAGGAGCTACCAAAGAAGATGCTGAAGCTTTAAAGAAAGCAATTGAGGCTGTTGGTGGAAAAGTAACTTTAAAATAAATAATTTTAAATTACTGGAAAAACACCTTTTATCTGCTTATATGAAATCGGTCTAAATAGACCGATTTTTTTATGTCTAAAAAAGAAAAATTTGCTATCGCAGCAGCAACTGATGGAGCATGTAGCGGTAATCCTGGTCCAGGTGGCTGGGGAGCATTAATTAGATTCGAAGATGGGAGTGAAATTGAATTTGGAGGTTACGATCCCGAGACAACAAATAATCGTATGGAATTAAAAGCCGCATTATTTGTTCTAGAAAAATTAAAAAAGATACAATTTCATCCTTCTTTAACTATTAAAACTGATAGCAAATACCTAATTGATGGAATGGAAAAATGGATGCCAAATTGGAAAAAGAAAGGCTGGAAAACTTCATCTGGAAAAACAGTTCTCAATCAAGATTTATGGAAAGCTCTTGACCAACCTGAACTGCCAAAAATCAAATTTGAATATGTCAAAGGGCATAGTGGTGAAAAGGATAATGATAGAGTTGATGCTATTGCAGTAGCTTTTTCTAAAGGTCGAAAAATACAATTAAAAGATTTTGTTAAAAAATAAAAAAACCGACTTATACAATATTCTCCTTGGTCAGCTTCTTTCTCAAGATGATGGGATTGATGCCGAAATACTTTCTAATTCGGCCCTGAATGCAATCAAATATGCATCATTAAATAGAAATATGCCAATTATTTCTAATATCCTTTCAAGAGCATCAAGTGATTTTCAAAGAAATAACACAACCTTAAATCAAACTATTTTTGGTTCTAACTTTAAAAATCCTTTAGGACTGGCTGCTGGATTTGACAAAAATGGAGTAGGGGCTGGACTTTGGAGTTATTTTGGATTTGGCTTCGCTGAATTAGGAACTATCACTTGGCATGCACAGCAAGGCAATCCAAAACCCAGACTTTTTAGAATTGCCAAAGAGAAAGCAGCCTTAAATCGAATGGGCTTTAATAATGAAGGAGCAGAGAAATTTTTAAAAACTATAGAAAAACAAAAAATTGATACCCCAGGGAATAGACCTTGTGTCTTAGGAATAAATTTAGGAAAATCAAAAATCACGCCTCTCGATGAAGCTCCTAAAGACTATGCTTTGTCACTTGAATTATTAGCTCCTCTATCAGACTATGCAGTAATCAATGTTAGTTCGCCCAATACCCCTGGCCTGCGTTCATTACAAGGAACAAAACAAATAACAAAGTTAGCAAGAACACTTAAAGACATATCCAATTGCCCTCCTTTACTTATCAAAATTGCCCCAGATCTTTCAAATGAAGCGATTGATGAAATCGCAAAAGTTTCTAAAGACAACGGAATAGATGGCATCATTGCAATAAATACCAGTTTAGATCGATTTGATTTAAAAAACCTGAAAATTAAAACTGGAAATACTTTGGAGCAAGAGAGTGGGGGATTAAGTGGACTACCCCTACAAAAAAGAGGAATGGAAGTGATTAGTAGACTACGAAGAAGTACTAATAATGATTTACCTTTAATAGGGGTAGGTGGGATAAATTCAGCAAGATCAGCATGGGAAAGAATTGCGGCTGGAGCTTCTCTGATTCAAATTTATACTGGTTGGATATTTGAGGGCCCAACTTTAGTACCCGATATTTTAGATGGATTAACCTCACAAATGAAGAAACACGGATTCAGAAACATTAAAGAGGTAATCGGTTCAAAAGAACCATGGAAATAAAATATAAGAGAGCATCAATCAATGATCATATTTTAAGCTTTATAATATTGTCTTAAATCTAATGAAAATAGATTTTGATATTCATGGAGGTAATGTAGATAAAGTAGCAAGAGAATTAGGCCTAAATTCAAAAACTATAATTGATGCAAGTGCATCAATTGCTCCATTTAAATTACCTAAAAAATTAACTAACTATTTAAATCAAAGTATAAAAAATGGTTTTTTAAAATTTTATCCCGATAGAAGTTATTTTGAAGTCAAAAATGCTATTTCAACATGGCATAATATTGACCCAGAAATGATTTTACCTGGTAATGGAGCCTCTGAATTATTCACTTGGGCAGCCAGAGAGGCAAGTTTAAAAGGAATAAGTTCTCTACCCTCTCCTGGTTTTGGTGACTATAAAAGAGCTTTAAAATGTTGGAATGCTCCTTATATCGAAAGTCCATTACCGTTATATTGGAGTGATAAAAAGCCTCAATCATTTCCAATCAAACCCAAAACAAATGTCTTATGGATAACCAATCCTCACAATCCGACAGGACAATTATGGAGTCGTTCTTCAATAGAAAATTTATTAGCTAATTATCAACTTGTAATTTGCGATGAAGCATTTATTTCTATTGTACCCGGAGGTGAAAATCAATCTATTATTGATTTAACTAAAAGCCATAAGAACCTAATTGTGATAAGGAGTTTAACTAAGCTTTTTGGCATTGCTGGATTAAGAATTGGATATGCAATAACTAACGCAGATAGATTATTAGAATGGTGTAAGGTAAGAGATCCATGGCCAGTCAATATTCTAGCAATTAATGCAACTAATATGATAATGAAAGATTCAAAAATACATAAAAAAAGATTAAATAAAATACATAGATGGGTTGAAGAAGAAGGAAATTGGTTAAATCAAAGTCTGCTGAAGTTTTCTTCTCTGAGCCCTCTCCCATCAACTACAAATTTTCAATTAATAAAAAGTAAAAATTCCGTTCTAAGTCTTCTTAAGAATTTGAAAAAGAGAGGTATATTATTAAGAGACTGCAGGTCTTTTAATAACTTAGGAGAAAATTGGTTCAGAATAAGTCTTCAGAAAAGAAAGCAAAATATTCAAATAATTAACACATTAAAAGACTATATTAACTAATTGATTTAATTATTTCTATTATCTTCTCTTCTGGTTTTAAAAAATTATTTTTATTCATATTGAATTTCATTTCTGCGAGAGAATTTGAATCTAATAAGTTAGATATTGTATTCCTCAATATATGTTCTTCTGGATTATGCTGGTGAACTATTACAGCGCCTCCCAATTGAGCCATATAAGCAGCATTTAGCTCTTGGTGTTGATCAGCAGATTGAGGGAAAGGTATTAAAACCGAAGGTGTCTTAGTAATAATTAGCTCACAAATGGCACCAGCCCCTGCTCTACTTATTGCAAGATCAGCATTACTCAATAAGGCCGGCATTTCATCGCTGAAGTTTCTGAAAACAAAATTAGTGTGAGCTTTGATGTTCCCTAAATTTCTATAAAAACAATCGTTTTTACCAGTTAGATGAACGATCCGACAACCTTTTTCAAGTAACCATGGTAATAGACTCCTAACCATGCCATTCAATTTTTTTGCGCCTTGACTACCACCCATAACCACAATCAAGACTCCTTCACCTTTGGGGACCCAACTAGGAAGAGGCTGGTCTAAAAAAAATTCTGACCTTACAGGTGTTCCAGTAAAACTAGTTTTACACCCAGCCAAATAATCAGCTGTTGTTGGTATCCCTAGCGCTAAATGATCACAAAATCTACCTAATAACCTAGTTACCTTACCAGGAATCGCATTAGATTCATGCAATAAAATCGGGGTTCCAGTTAATTTTGCACCAAGAATACTAGGAGCTGATATATATCCACCAGTGGTAAAAATAACATTAATTTTTTTTTGACGTAATAAGATAGCAACCTGAATCGAAGCAAAAAGCAATTTGAAAAATTCAACAAGTTTTCTAAAAATACTTCCTTGCAATCCTCCAACTTGTAGTGTTATTAATTGATATTTTTTCGGAACTAGTTCAATCTCTAGTCTGTTAGGAACACCTAGCCAAACAATTTCCCAAGAGTTTGAAATTGATTCAGCCAAAGACAATGCAGGGTAAATATGCCCACCAGTTCCACTTGCAGCAATTAAGAGGCGAGGCATAAATGAAACAAACTTATGCGTGGAGGCTAAGTTATATTGAGTAAAAAAGGTAGACGTGCGACATTCTCTGATAGTCAAATTAATAAGTTTTTTATTGCTATGTCCTCTATCAATCAATTCTGCTTTAAGCGCTAATATGAATAATCAGAAGTTAGGTAATAAATTAGAGGAAATTCTCAACCAAAAAAAATATAATTTACTAAAAACCTTTTTTCTAAAAAATTCATTCTTAGATTTTGAAAACCATTATCTAGAATATAGAAAAGACTATAAAGATTCTAAATGGAAAATTACAACAATAAGTAATCATCCAAACAAAATATATTTAAATATACAAATTAAATCTAAAAGAGATATCGGCAACCAAATTTATAACCTTCATTCAAAACAGACTGTTAAAATAGAAACTTTTAAAAATAAAATAAAAAGTTATAAAGTTATCAATGAAGAATCAATTCTTAATACTGAAGGTTCCCCATTAATTGTAAAAATAATTGCTCCAAATGAAGTTCAAACTGGCGAAAGATATGAAGTTAATTTAATTGTTGAAAAACCTTTAGATAATTCTTTAATTGCAAGTGGAATGGTAGTCCTAAAAAATAGAGAGGATCTAAAAATTTCAAAAGAGAAATTTGGTATTAAACCAAATCTTTCAGGTGGTTTATTTAAGTATGTACAAGCACCTTTAATACCTGGTTTTCAAACTATTTCAGCAATCATTACTCATCCAAAAGGTATATATTCACTTACAAAGACAATTAAAGTAGGTTTATAAAATCTACTTTAATTGTTAAAAAGCTAAGTTTGAGATTATCAAGCATCATCTAAAGCTAATACTCCAGGAAGAGCTTTCCCTTCCAAAAGCTCTAGGCTAGCTCCACCACCAGTGGAAATATGAGACATATTTTTAGCTAAACCTGCTTTTTCCACTGCTGCTACTGAGTCTCCACCTCCAATAATTGTGCAACATCCTTCTGCACTTAATTCAGCCAAAGTATTTGCTATAGCATTTGTACCCGTAGCAAATTTCTCAAATTCAAAGACACCCATCGGTCCATTCCAAATAACAGTTTTGCAACTTTTTAAAGCACTTTGAAAAAGCTCAACAGATTCTGAACCAATATCTAATCCCATCCAACCTTCGCTAATAGCATCTACTTTCGAAACTTTACTATTTGCATCAGGAGAAAATTTGTCAGCCAAAACAACATCGCTTGGCAAGAGGAACTCAACCCCTTTAGCTTTCGCTTTTGCTTCCAAAGAACTAGCAAGTTCAAGCTTATCTTCCTCAACAAGACTATTACCTACAGATAATCCTCTGGCTTTATAAAAAGTAAAAATCATACCTCCCCCAACAATTATTTTATCGCATTTATCAATTAAAGATTCCAAAACACCTATTTTACTACTAACCTTTGAACCTCCAACTATTGCAGCCAAGGGCCTTTTAGGTTGATCTATAGCTCCTTGAAGGTACTTCAATTCTTTTTCCATCAAATAGCCAGCTACACAAGGACTCAAGAACTTTGTAACTCCCTCAGTTGAGGCATGAGCACGATGGGCAGCACCAAAAGCATCATTTACATAAACTTCAGCCAAAGAAGCTAATCCCTTTGCAAACTCTGGATCGTTTTTTTCTTCGCCAGAAATAAATCGAACATTTTCTAAAAGAACAACATCACCATTGGACATAGCCTCTACTTTTGACTTTGCATCCTCTCCAATACAACTTTCTGTTTTTACAACTGTTTTACCAAGCAATTCACTAAGTCTTTGCGCAACAGCAGTTAAACGCATTTTTTCATTGACCTCTCCTTTTGGTCTCCCAAAATGTGCTGAAAGGATAACTCTTGAACTCTTCTCAAGAAGGTCATTAATGGTGGGTAAAGCAGCACGAATTCTTGTGTCATCAGTTATTTGACCGTCATCTCCTAATGGGACATTAAAATCAACTCTCACCAAAACACGTTTGCCGCATAAGTCTTCAGCGCCGAGACTTGACAGGGAACGCTTAGACATAATGGATGGGGTTCAGAATGGAAACTGAGTGACCATAGCTCTTGGCAGGCACTAATTGGGTAATTACTAAGACACAGAAAAAATCTACCTAACCCTTACATAACTTAAAAAAGGCATTTTGGAAATTATTTCTCAAAATTTAGAATAATTATATTCCTCTAAAACGACTGCAGTCACAAGCTAAAAAAAACTTGGAAAGCAGCTTTAGAAAACGAAAATGATGCCAAAATATAAATCGAAAAATAGTTTGCAAAAAGCAGTTTATCAACTATTGTAATCTAACTAATCAAAATTAATCACTAAGTTACTACTTAGATCAGAATGTTTTAAGTAATTAAAGTAATATTATCAATTTACTAAATCTTTTGAGATGATATTTTTAACTTAGACTTTATAAAACCAGACAACAACGATAAAACAGTAACTTAATTTTTTAATTCTAAAATTCATCAATTTCAACCTAATTCTTTTTAAATTTCGTGAACAAGCAACTAATACAATGGTATCCAGGACATATTGCTAAAGCAGAAAAACAATTAAAAGAGCATCTTAATAAAGTTGATCTTGTTTTTGAAGTAAGGGATGCACGCATACCCCTTGCCACATCTCATCCTTATCTCCAAAAATGGTTAAGAGGTAAAAAACAAATATTAGTAATTAATAGAAAGGACATGATTAATATCTATGCTCATCAAGCATGGGATAAAAAATTAAGAGCAGATGGGAAAGTCCCATGGTGGTGTGATGCAAAAGCTGGGACAGGAATTCATCAACTTAAGCAGGCAGCTATTCGTGCTGGGCAAGAGTTAAATCAAAGACGTCTCAACCGAGGGATGAAAAATCGGGCTATCAGAGTACTAACTCTTGGTTTCCCAAATGTTGGTAAATCTGCTCTGATTAACAGGCTAGTTAAAAAAAAAGTTGTTTCTAGTTCAAGAAAAGCTGGGGTCACAAGAAGTTTGAGATGGGTGAGATTAGGTCAAGACCTAGATCTCTTGGATGCTCCTGGTGTTTTACCACCTAGATTGGAAGATCAAAATGCCGCTTTAAAACTGGCCATCTGTGATGATATTGGTCAAGCGGCATACGATACTGAACAGGTAGCCATTAAGTTTCTTAGTCTTCTCGAGAAATTAGAAGAAAACAAAGGAGCTGGAATCCAATCAACGTGTATACAAAATAGATATGGCATATATTTAAATAAAAGCATTAAAGATAAATCTTCATGGCTACTTTCAGCAGCAGAACGCCACACTTCTGGAGATACTCTCAGAATGTCTCAAAGATTACTTGATGATTTTCGTAAAAATCTATTGGGTAATATCTCTCTTGAACTTCCCTAATGGATAAAGAACTAAAACAAGAATTTGGTCAAGGCCAAGGTGAATTATTTGAATGTGAATACAAGAAGCCCTTACCTATGCGACTTGACAGATGGTTAGTTTCTCAAAGATCCGAACAAAGTAGAGCACATATTCAAAAATTCATCGAAGCAGGGTTTGCAAAAGTCAATGGTAAAACTGGAAAAGCAAAAACGCCTGTTAGGCCAGGTGACATAATTCAACTATGGGTCCCACCTCCTGAGCCTCTTCCTTACTTAAAGCCAGAGGCAATTGATTTAGATGTTTTATATGAAGATGATCATTTGATAGTCATTAATAAAGAAGCAGGAATAGCAGTTCATCCTGCTCCAGGAAATAAATCAGGAACTTTAGTCAATGGATTAATCAATCATTGTCCAAATTTACCTGGCATTGGAGGTAAATTAAGACCTGGGATAGTTCATAGATTAGATAAAGACACCACTGGATGCATCGTAGTAGCAAAAACTCAAGAGGCCCTGGTTAAACTACAGATTCAGATACAAAAAAGGGTTGCTTCCAGAAATTATATAGCTGTTGTACATGGAGCTATTAAAGACAATGAAGGTATGATTGTCGGATGTATTGGTCGACATCCAAAAGATAGAAAAAAGTATGCTGTTGTAGATGATAAAAATGGTAGATTTGCCTGCACTCATTGGAAATTAATTGAAAATTTAGGAAATTTTTCTTTACTTAAATTTAAACTAGATACAGGTCGAACACATCAAATTCGCGTGCATAGTGCTCATATAGGTCATCCTATTATTGGAGATCAAACTTATAGTAGATGTAAAAGATTACCTATTAATCTAAGTGGTCAAGCATTACATGCAATTGAATTAGGCTTAGTACATCCAATAACATTAAAGAAAATGAAATTCATAGCGCCAATACCTAAAGATTTTGAACGTCTTTTAAAAGTATTGCAAGCAAAAAAATAATACTATTTCGGCAACCTAGGAGAAGCCTCAACCATCTTTTTTGTTAGATGTTTTTGAGGATGATCTAACATGTTTCTACCCGAATTTTCTTCAATAATTTTTCCCTTATCAAAAACTAATACTCTGTGACAAAAGCCTGCTGCTAATGATAAATCATGAGTTATGAATAACAAAGATAATTTTAATTTTTCTTGTAATGAGCGGAGTAACTCTAAAACTTCTGCTTGTATTTCTAAATCTAACATACTTACACTTTCATCACATATCAGTATTTTGGGATTAAGTGCAAGTGCTCTTGCAATAACAACTCTTTGCTGTTGACCGCCTGAAAGTTGAAAAGGTAAGCGTCTTTCATATGATTCTGTGGGGGTTAAGCCAACAAGCATTAAAAGATTACGAGCTTTTTCTCTTGCTTGAGATTTATTTAATAAATTATGGATAAGAATTGGATCAACAATTGCATCAATTATTGACATCTTTGGATTCAGGCATGCACAAGGATCTTGAAAAATAATTTGAATATATTTACGCAATTCCTTTAAACCTTTTCTATGGATAGTGGAAATATCCTTCCCAAGAAATGTGATACTTCCTCCTCTTGTAGGTAATAAACCAACTAAAGCTCTACATAGAGTACTTTTGCCACATCCTGATGGACCTACAATACCTAGAGTTTCACCTCGATAAAGAGAGAAGGAAACTTCATTAACAGCTTTGAGCCAAAAGGAATTAAAAGGCCAAAAGCCAACATTATGCCAACAACGTAATCTATTTACTTTCAACAATTCAGTTTTTTTGTAGATTATTTCTCTCTCTGAACCCTCTAGAATCCTACCTGAATAAACTAATCTTTTAGCGATATTAGTTTTTGGATTACAGACTATTTCTTTAATATTCCCAGATTCTATTATTTGGCCACGATCAAGTATGGCAATTTTATTGCACCACTTATATGCCATAGATAAATCGTGACTAATTAATAGTAAAGCTGTCCCAATCTCATCACACAATGAAATCAATTCACTCATGATTTGATTAGCAATTATCTTATCCAAACTAGTTGTTGGTTCATCCGCGATTATCAATGATGGTCTTAAAGCTATTGCCAAGCAAATTGCTACACGTTGTTGCATACCTCCACTAAATTCATGTGGAAAAGAATTAAATCGTAAAGGATCAATTCCAACTTTTTCTAATAAGCTTTTAGCTCTTTTTACTAAACCATTTTTTGATGCAAACTTATCATGAGCTCTAAAAGTATCTACTAAATGATCACCAACAGTCATTAATGGATTTAAACGAGACATTGGATCCTGAAATATCAAACCAACCTCTTTCCCTCGGATAGCTTGCAAAGATAAATTTTCTAACTTTAAAACATTTTTTCCATTCAATAAAATCTCACCATGACAAGTACTTCCTTTCGGAAGAAGCTGCATTACTGCCTTCGCAACAGTACTTTTACCGCATCCTGAACTACCAACTAATGCAAGCCTATCTCCACAATTTATACTCAAATCTAATCCGTTCAATACATAGTTAGAGTTATTTGGATAAATAGCATTTAGTTTATTTATCTTTAAAACCTCTTTTAGTGAATTTTTCATAAAAGGTAGCTAGAAATGTTCAGTTTGAATAAAATAAATTAATAGCCGGTGCTGATGCCTAAAGTCACCTCTGCACGCAATTCAAGCCAGGCAAATATTGTCTGTGATGAATATTTTGATGGCCAGCCACAACTCAGAACTCATCTGATTCAGCATATTGATGATTATGAGATTATTTTGCCAGAATGGTTAAAAGATTGCATTGCAAATATTCCACCAGGAATAGGAGTAAGTTGTCCAAGAGATTCTGAAGCATTATTAGTTGCTGCTTTTGATCTTGCATTCCAATTACATAGAGGACAATACAGAAAAAGTGGTGAGCCCTACATAACTCATCCTGTTGCAGTAGCAGACTTACTAAGAGAGATAGGTGCAAGCGCTAGTGTGATCGCAGCAGGTTTTTTACATGACGTCGTCGAAGATACAGACATAACACCAGAACAACTCGAAGGATATTTTGGCAGTGAAGTTAGATATTTAGTTGAAGGTGTTACTAAATTAGGCGGAATCCATTTTAATAATCGAACAGAAGCTCAAGCAGAAAACTTACGTAAAATGTTTTTAGCTATGGCTAGCGATATTCGAGTTGTATTAGTAAAGCTCGCAGATAGGCTTCACAATATGCGTACTATTAGTTTCCTACCGAAAGAAAAGCAACATCGAATAGCTAAAGAAACAAGAGAAATTTATGCTCCACTTGCAAACCGATTAGGAATAGGACGTTTTAAATGGGAACTAGAGGACTTAGCATTTAAGCTTTTAGAGCCAGAACCCTATAGAGAAATTCAACAACAAATAGCTAGTAAACGCAGTGAAAGAGAAGAAAGATTAAATACAACAGTTCAATTGCTAAAAGATCGTTTGAACTCGGCAGGGCTGAATCAATGTGAAGTTAGTGGTCGACCAAAACATCTATATGGAATTTGGAGCAAAATGCAAAGGCAACAAAAAGAATTTCATGAGATTTTTGATGTTGCTGCTCTTAGAATACATGTCTCAGATGTCGAAACATGTTACCGAGCACTTGCTGTTGTCCATGACACATTCAGGCCAATACCTGGGCGTTTCAAAGATTATATAGGCCTCCCAAAGCCAAATGGCTACCAATCACTACACACAGCTGTAATCGGTAGGCACAGGCCTATTGAGGTACAAATTAGAACTCCTGAAATGCATCGAGTGTCAGAATTTGGAATAGCAGCTCATTGGAAGTATAAAGAAGGAGGTTCTCCTGCTAATCCTGATTCAGAAAAATTTAATTGGTTACGCCAATTAGTTGAATGGCAACAAGAAGATGGAGTCAATGATCATAATGACTATCTTGCATCAATCAAAGAGGATTTATTTGATGAGGAGGTATTTGTTTTTACTCCAAAAGGAGATGTTTTAGGATTAAGGAATGGATCAACAGCGATCGATTTTGCTTATCGTATTCACTCTGAAGTAGGGAATCATTGCAATGGTGCTAGGATTAATGATCGACTATGTGTACTATCAACACCGCTTGAAAATGGAGATTTTGTTGAAATCCTTACTCATAAAAGCTCTCATCCCAGCCTAGATTGGTTAAACTATGTGGCCACACCCACGGCTAGAAATCGCATTAGACAATGGTATAAAAAAAGTCATCGTCAGGAAACAATATTGAGAGGGAAAGAACTCCTAGAACAGGAATTTGGTCGTAAAGGAATTGATAATTTACTTAAAGGTGAAGCAATATCTAAAGTTGCTGAAAGATGTAATCTTAAGACTACTGAAGATTTATTGGCTGCACTAGGATTTGGAGCCTTAACCTTAAATCAAGTCATTAATAGATTTAGAGAAGAAATTAAAATACAAAGTCAGCTACCTGAGCCAGAAGTAAGTAATCTTGAGCTAGCAAACCAAATTGGAATACAATCAAATCTTGCCTCAAATAAATCCAAAACATCACAAACCAAATATTCACCAATTATTGGCTTAGAAGGGCTTGACTATCGACTTGGAGGGTGTTGCAGCCCTTTACCAGGAGAACCAATTATTGGAACTGTTGCACTTGGTAATCATGGTATAACTATACATCGAACTAATTGTGTCAATGTAGAGTCAATACCAAGTAATAGAAAATTATCAGTGCATTGGAATAATAATGTACGCATGAAAGAAGAAAAATTTCCTATTCAATTAAGAATTGAGGTTATTGATAGAGTAGGAGTTCTTAAAGACATACTAATGAGGCTCTCTGATAGAGGTATCAATGTAATCGATGCAAGAGTTAAAACTTCATATGGCAAACCAGCATGTATAGATCTAAGAATTGAGTTAGAAAGCGTTAACCAACTAGAAATTACTATGAATCAAATACGTTCAATGGTTGATGTTTTAGATATTGCAAGAACAGGTATAAGTTAATTTTCTAGCTAATCCTACTATCATAAACAAAAAACAAATAATGAATCGAAGACACAAATTACTCATTAAACTCTTTCTAAAAAATTAATAATTTTAAATTGTATTTGAAAGTTTCTTAAGTGGAAGATACAAGCAAAGCCCACCAATAATTCCAGTCACAAGACCCACACAAATCGAACCAATTATGAGTCGCGAACTTAAATACCAACTTTGAGACCATAAGTTATTATTAGTTATAAGGCTATAATCAACTACTTCTTTATCACTATTAAATAGTAATGAACCTATTCTAAAATTAAAATAGTAAAGAGGTAAATAGGTAAATGGGTTGCTAATCCAAGTTCCCACAGCAGCCAAGATAGTATTGCCCTTAAGAATTTTTGCTAAAAATACACCCATCAAAGTTTGCAAACCAAAGAATGGAAAGCAACCGCTAAAAATTCCCACACCAAAACCTAATGCTCGCTGAGAGGGAGAACCTTCCTGATTCCAAAGCCAAGAGATAAATTTACGGATTCTTTTTATTAAATTGAGGAAGATTTTTCTCATATTTTCAAAAATCTTGTTTATAAAAAGGAAAACTACATTAGATCTTAGTGAAGATTGCGTAACTATTGATTAATGAATTCGTTTTCCCCTACAGAAGATACCATTGCGGCAATTGCAACCGCCGTCTCTCCCGGCCAAGGAAGTATTGCTGCTATTCGGATCTCTGGCTCCTCCGCAATCGAGATTAGTAAAAGTGTTGTTCATGTACCCGGAATGCACCATTGGAGTAGTCACAAAGTACTTTACGGACATGTAACGGAAGCAAATCAAAAAAAATATATAGATGAAGTTTTAATCCTAATTATGAAAGGACCGAGAAGCTTTACGGGCGAAGATATAGTGGAAATTCATTGCCATGGTGGAATCATTGCAGTCCAAAAGATCCTTGAAAGAATATTAGATAATCCAAATGTTCGAAGAGCTGAGCCAGGTGAGTTTAGTCAAAGAGCCGTGATCAATGGTCGTTTAAGCCTTACTCAAGCAGAATCAATTAGTGAACTAGTTTCCGCGAGGAGTAAAAAAGCAGCAGAACTTGCCATGAATGGAATTGAAGGAAATATTCAAACTACGGTTCAATCGATAAGGCATCGTCTGCTGGATCAACTAACTGAAATTGAAGCAAGGATTGATTTTGAGGAAGATCTTCCAAAGTTAGAAGAAGAAAATATAAAAAATGAAATTTTCGCAATTAAAAAAGATCTAAACAAACTCATAGATAATGCTAAGAGAGGAACATTGATTCGCTCTGGCCTCAAAGTTGCTCTAATAGGAAAGCCTAATGTAGGGAAAAGCTCCTTAATGAATAGGCTTACAAAAAAAGAAAAAGCTATTGTTACAGACTTACCTGGAACCACCAGAGATCTTTTGGAAAGTGAGATTGTATTAGAGGGTATACCAGTAACTTTTATTGATACTGCGGGTATAAGAGAAACAAAAGATATCATCGAAAATATAGGTATTTCTAGGACTCAAGAAGCTTTAAAACAAACTGATCTCATTGTATTAATCTTTGATTGTTCAACCGGATGGACTAACGAGGATGAGTCAATACTAAAACAAATCCCAACAAGTATTCCACTATTAATTGTTGGAAATAAATCAGATTTAAATAATCTTTCTTCCTCCAAAAAGGATACAATAAATACTATAAAAAAAGAAAATCTAGTAATAATAAGTGCAAAAACAGGTGACGGAGAGGAGGATCTAATTAATTGTCTACTAAAATTATGTGGTTCTTCTCAAACTCATGGATTGGATATAGCACTAAATGAAAGACAGCTAGATCTTGCAAAGTCAACAATAAAATCCCTAGAAAATATTGATAAAGTTTTTGATGAAAAACTACCTTGGGATTTTTGGACAATCGATTTACGACAAGCTATCAATCATCTAGGAGAACTAACAGGGGACGATTTAACAGAAAGCTTACTTGATAATATCTTTTCAAAATTCTGTATTGGTAAGTAAAAAATATTTTTTACTTACTGGTTATTGTCAATTGTAAAAATATAGTATAAATAATAGCAAACGCCTACTATTAATATCGCAACCATAATATTCACACTATGAACAACGTCCACTAGATCCGAATAATCGAGAATATACTCAATTAAAGCATATAATTAATACATAACAAAGAAAAAAGATTAAAAACTTCTATTAGCTTAAATAGTGATTCAAGAAAAGATAAATAGAGAAAATACAAATGTATTGGAAGATGTTTTATATAAAATGGTTTTGACGTTGGTATAGTAATAAATGTAATAGATGAATTGTGGACCTTCGCTCACCAAATCTACTAAGAATATTAGATGCCTGGATTGAGGAAGATCTTGGTGATGGAGATCTAACTAGATTTATCCTTAACACTAGAAGTTCATCAGCCCATTGGATTGCGAAAGAATGTGGAACATTTTGTGGAGGAGATATTATCAAACTTATATTCCAAAAAATTGATCCCAAAGTTGATATTCAACTATTAATAGAGGATGGTCAAAAATTTGAAAAGAATCAAAGACTCTTAGAATTAAAAGGGCCTTCATCATCCTTAGTAGCTGGTGAGCGAGTAACACTTAACTTAGCGATGCATCTTTCTGGTATTGCTACATCTACTGCCTTACTAGTAAATAAACTCTCTGGCTCTAATATAAAATTAGCAGATACCCGCAAAACGACTCCAGGAATCAGGATATTCGAAAAATATGCTTTTCTTTGTGGTGGTGGAATTAATCATAGACTTGGATTATATGATGCAGCCATGTTGAAAGAAAATCATATTGAATGGTCTAAGGGGATTGCTGAGAGTATCAAAGTCTTAAAAAAAACTATTCCATGGACAAAAAAAATCATAGTTGAGGCAGAAACCCCTAGCCAAGCTAGAGAAGCTGTAGAAGCAGGAGCTGATGGGGTTTTACTTGATGAGATGTCTATTCAAACTATTGCAAAACTAGTTCCAGAATTACGTCAACTTTCAAAAAATAATAACTCCAAATACGTCTCACAAAATATTGTGATTGAAGTTTCTGGGATTAATCCAAACAATTTATCAGACTATATTTCTACAGGTATTGATCTAATCTCAACAAGTGCACCAATCACTAAAAGTAAATGGATAGATTTCAGTATGCGCTTTAATTAAAACAATGAATAAATAGTTTTAATTCCACTTCAAAAAGATCAAAAAACTTTAAATGAACCTTCCTAATCATAAACGTTATGCTTGAAATATCCACCAAATTAGAAGAAGCACTAAATAGGGCTTTAGTTCAAGTTTTTCCAAAAGAAGATCGAAGTCCCAAAGCTACTTCAATACTTACAAGTGCCTTACTAGTTCCTGCATCCAAGCCAGAGTTTGGAGATTTTCAAATAAATTGTGCTTTAGCACTAGCGAAAGAAATTAAACAACCCCCTCGTCAGATTGCACAACAAATAGTTAGTCAACTACAAAAGGATAATGATTTCTTGAAAATATGTAATACACCAATGATTGCTGGACCAGGTTTTATAAACTTGTCTATAAATACAAAAACACTTATATCGGAAATTTATATTCGTTTAAATGATAAAAGATTGGGCGTACCTCTAAAAGACTTCCAAACTGCAAAAGAAAAAGAAGAACAAAAAAACAATCGCGTGATTGTTGATTTTTCTAGTCCAAATATTGCTAAAGAGATGCATGTTGGGCATTTACGATCAACAATTATTGGAGATTCTCTCGCACGAGTTCTTGAATTCTGCGGTTACGAAGTCTTACGAATCAATCATGTAGGAGATTGGGGTACACAATTTGGCATGCTTATTACTCACCTGAAAGAGGTTGTCCCAGAAGCGCTCCATACAAAAGATGTAGTAGAAATTAGCGATCTCGTAAATTTTTATCGTCAAGCAAAAAAAAGATTTGATGAGGATCAAATCTTTCAAAATCAATCTAGAAATGAAGTTGTTAACTTACAAGCAGGTGATCAAGAAAGTTTAACTGCATGGCAGTTACTATGTAATCAATCCAGAAAAGAATTTCAAAAGATCTATGATCGACTTGATATCAAGTTGACTGAAAGAGGCGAATCTTTTTATAACAAATTTTTAGTAGATGTTATAAATGAGTTGAAAAGCAAGAATTTACTCATAAATGATCAAGGAGCTAAATGTATTTTTCTTGATGGCTTAGTTGGAAAAGACGGCAAGCCACAACCAATAATTATTCAGAAAAGTGACGGAGGTTTTAATTATGCAACAACTGATCTTGCCGCAATTAAATATAGATTAACTAAATCCCCAGATGGAGATGGAGCATTCCGATTGATTTATGTCACAGATGCCGGCCAAGCATCACATTTCTTTGGAGTCTTTCAAATTGCAAACCTTGCAAATTGGATTCCTAAAGATTGTCAAGTAGAGCACGTACCTTTTGGTCTTGTTCAAGGAGAAGATGGTAAAAAATTAAAAACTCGTTCAGGAGAAACAATTAGATTAGTAGACCTTCTCGATGAAGCAATTCAACGAGCAAAAGAGGATCTTACAGATCGTCTCAAAACTGAAAATAGATCCGAGAATGAAAGTTTTATAAATCAAGTTTCTACTACTGTTGGTATTGCAGCTATAAAGTATGCAGACCTAAGCCAAAATAGAGTTTCTAATTACCAATTTAGTTTTGACAAAATGCTTTCTTTACAAGGTAATACAGCTCCATATTTACTTTATGCATTAGTTCGAATAGCTGGGATTTCACGCAAAGGAGGGGATTTAAACGTATCAAGTAAGAATATTCAATTTAATGAACCCCAAGAATGGGTCTTAGTTCGTAAGCTATTGGAACTTGATTGTGTAATTGCAGAAGTCGAAAAAGAACTGCTTCCTAATCGTTTATGTGGATATTTATTTGAATTAAGTCAAACATTTAATAGATTCTATGATCAAATTCCAATTTTAAAAGCAAGTGAACCATCAAGGACTAGTAGACTTGCTTTATGTTCAATCACTGCAGACACAATTAAACTCGGGATGAGTTTGTTAGGTATCCCCACCCTAGAGAGAATGTAATGAACAATACAAACAGTTCTTTTTTGGATATGCCTAATCCTAGGGAAGAGATAAAGGCTTTAAACCCTTATTCAGCACCACTAGAAGGACGACGAAATCTACTAAGATTAGACTTTAATGAAAACACAATTGGACCTAGCCCACTTGTAATTGAATCCCTTAGAAAAATAACAAGAGATGAAATCTCTATTTATCCAGAGTATTCGGGTTTAAAAGAAAAATTAATAGACAATCTAATCAAACAAAACCCAAGCGTAAATTTAAACTCATCTGAGGTAGGTATTTTTAATGGAGTTGATGCAGCAATAAATGCTGTGTTTCATGCATATGGCAACATTAATGATTTAATGTTAACAACATCGCCAACTTTTGGATATTACACGCCTTGTGCACAAATGCGAGGAATGAAAATCATCTCAGTACCCTATGAGGATCAAGATTTTCAGTACCCCTTTAATCAGATTTGCAAATTAATCATTCAGAAGAGTCCTAAAATTTTATTAATATGTAATCCAAATAATCCAACTGGTACAAGATTAAGTCCAGAAAAAATTATAGAGATCACAAAACTGTCATCTCAAACACTTATTGTTGTCGATGAGCTATACGAAGCTTTTACAGGTGATAGTGTTTTACCATTTGTAAATTTTCAAGAAATACCTAATCTTTTGGTACTTAGATCTCTATCTAAAACTGCTGGTTTAGCAGGATTAAGAATTGGTTTTGCTATAGGTAATTCTACAGTAATTAATATAGTTAAAAGTGTCACTGGTCCTTATGACGTCAATAGCTTTGCTGTAATAGCTGCTTTTGCAGCACTTAACGACCCATCGTATATTGATTCTTATGTGAATAAAGTACTTAATGCACGTAATTGGTTGAAAAAAACATTTGAGAAATTTCGCGTCAAATATCATATAGATGGAGGAAACTATTTTCTACTTTGGCCAAAATCAGAACCAGAATATGTTGAGCAAAAATTAAAGTTATCTGGGATTCTAATTAGGAATATGGATAAAAAGAAAGATCTAAAAGGTTCTATCAGAGTAAGTATTGGAACTATTGATCAAATGAAAAGGTTCTGGTCAGTTTTTAAGGTTATCGATAAAGTATAAATTAATTTGAAACGTCTCTATTATAGAGATAATTTAACATGATTCTGCTAATCGCAAAAAATTAGAAAGTAATTTATGCCCAGCTTCGGTTAATACACTCTCAGGATGAAATTGTACACCGTATATGTGGGGATAATCTTTATGCGTAATTCCCATAATTGTTTCATCCTCTAGCCAGGCTATAACATCTAAGCATTCTGGTAAACTTTCTCTCTGCGCAATTAAGCTATGGTACCTAGTAGCGACTAAGGGATTAGGCAAATCTTTAAATATTCCAGTACCTCGATGCAAAACATTAGATGTTTTGCCATGCATTAGTTCTTTAGCTCTGATTATTTTCCCTCCAAAAGCCTGAGTAATAGCTTGATGACCAAGGCAAACACCAAGGGTAGGTATTTTAACGGACAACTTAGATAAAATATCTAGACAAACTCCAGATTGATCAGGATCCCCAGGACCTGGAGATAGCAAAATCACATCAGGGTTTAAATCTTTAATCTCATTGATTGTAAGAGCATCATTACGTTCAACTCTTACTTCTGAGGCAATAGGATGCTGCGATGCTAATTCGCCCAAATATTGAACGAGGTTAAAAGTGAAGCTGTCATAATTGTCGATAACCAATAACATAATTTTAAGAGATTAAAATTCTAACTTTTGAAGTAATAGAGGAAATAATAATAAGACAGCAATAAGTACTGAACTGATTGAAGCTACTAAAACAGCCCCAGCTGAACAATCTTTAGCGATTTGTGCGAGAGGATGAAATCGTTTCCCAATTGCTAAATCTACAACTGATTCAATTGCTGTATTTAGCAATTCAACTACTAGTACACTAGTAGCTGTAAGTGCCATTATTGCTAAATTATTATTATCAAGACCTAATAAAAAGCCTAATACCAATGCACCCAATGCAAAAGCAACATGAATTCTAAAATTTCTTTGAGTAGAAAAAGCATATCTTAAGCCTTTAGCTGCATATAAAAAGCTTGTTGGAAGATCTTTAGCTATCTTCCATGATGACCTTTTATTTGATCTTTTCAGAGTATTAGACATGTCCCAAACTGCTCTTTCAGAGTCATTAGATATCTCCGGAGCCATATTTGTTAATCTTCATTCTTCATTTTCAAGAATAGCTCCTAAATCAAGAAGTTGCTCTTGATTTAAAAGCATTGTATTAAGACTTTCTTCGTTACTATGATCCCAACCCAAAAGATGTAAAAGGCCATGAACTGCAAGCCATCTAAGTTCTCTATATAAATCAACATTATTTTCTTTTGCTTGTCTGATCGCAGTCGGAACTGAGATAACAATGTCACCCAATTCAATACATTCATCACTTACACCAAAGGATGTCTCATCAATTATGGGAAATGAAAGCACATCTGTACTCTTTGCTTTTCCAAGCCAGCTTTGATTCAAATCAAGGATTTTCTTATCATTTGTTAATTCCAACCCCAAGCTAAGTTGAGAAGCATTTCGTACTATTTTCGGACATTTAAATTCTTTATTTACTTTTATAAATCTAATCCAGCGAGTTATCTCCTTATTCCATTGACTTGAATTTTTCATCAGCTCTAAAGTCTCACCATTAACAACGACGTCTAAGTCTTGAACTGGAAAGGGAGTAAAAGAAAGATCTATATCCAATTCATAAGAATTTGACAAATAATTCTCCATAAAATTACTGAGGAATATGAGGTTTTCCCAGCACAGCAACTAAAAGAATAAATCCAAGAAAACCTAAAGCTGTTAAACCAAAATGATAAAGACTTTGACTACCTTTACGAACCATATTTTTCATTGCAAGTTTTACAAAACTTGGAGGTGGTGTTGCTTTCTTACCAATCTCATCAGAAACAATTTTATTATTCATATCCATTTAAAATTTAAGATTCTTCAATATTTTGCCTTAAAAGAGACTGAATAAAAATATCTATTTCCCCATTCATGACCGAATCTACATCTGTTGTTTCTTGCTCAGTACGTAAGTCTTTTACCATTTGATATGGATGAAAAACATAATTTCTAATTTGATTTCCCCAAGCAGCTTCAACAATATCACCACGAATATCAGCAATCTCTGCAGCTCTTTGTTCTACAGCTATCACCATCAATTTTGATTTTAATAGAGCCATTGCTTTATCTTTATTTTGAAGCTGAGATCTTTCTTGTGTGCATCTAACGGCAATACCCGTAGGCACATGAAGAATTCGAACCGCAGTCTCAACTTTATTTACATTTTGTCCACCTGCTCCACCTGAGCGACTTGTTGTAATTTCTAAATCCTTTTCAGGGATCTCAAGTTCAACCTCTTCTTCAAGTTTAGGCATAACTTCAACTCCAGCAAAACTAGTTTGTCGCTTTCCATTTGCATTGAAAGGGGAAATCCTGACTAAACGATGCGTTCCTTTTTCATTTTGTAAAAAACCATATGCGTAAACACCTTCAATTTCGATAGTGACACTTTTTATTCCCGCTTCCTCTCCCTCAGAAAGTTCATTAATGATCACTTTCATACCATTATTTTCAGCCCAACGGGTATACATCCTTAGTAGCATTTGAGCCCAATCTTGGGCATCAGTTCCGCCAGCACCAGCATTAATGGATAGAACTGCACCCTCCTTATCATAGATGCCACTTAAGAGGCGCTCCGTCTCCCAACGATCAAGTTCTTGTTTTAATTTCTCGAGCCCATTGTGAGCCTGAGACAGGATGTCTTCATCCGGATCCAACTCATAAAGCTCTAACGAAAGACTTGCGTCCTCAATAGCCCCCCTCCATGTAATTAATTTTTCTAACTCTGCTTTAACCTCATCAAGTTGACGCATCTGTTTTTGCGCATTTTGAGGATCATTCCAAAACTCAGGTTGCGATGCAACTTGCTCTAAATCCCTTTGCCTAGCAAGTAATGCAGGTTCGTCAAAGACAATCCTGGGCTGTACCCAGGCGAGAAGTCAATAAAGAAAGGTCTCTTTTAAAATCAGTCAGGTCTTGCAAGCGAGGTAATAGAATCAATACATTAAAAGCTATCAGCATATCCACCCAAATACTATAAATGAACAGATCAATTCCCGATTCAGGCATTACTACAGTGGAAATATACACCTGGAGATTTTGCCCGTTTTGCTTACGTGCCAAAGCACTACTTAATGAAAAAGGAGTCCAATTCACAGAATATTCTATTGATGGAGACGATGGTGCAAGAACAAAAATGTCTGAAAGAGCCGGAGGCCGCAGAACTGTTCCACAAATTTTTATCAATGGAAAAAGTATTGGAGGTTGCGACGAGCTCTACGAACTTGAGAGAAATAACGAATTAAATGAACTGATTGGAATTAGAAATTGATTCATGAAGCAACTATTTGTTTTAGATCCAATTGAAAATATCAATCCTAAGAAGGATTCATCAGCAGCACTTATGCAAGCCGCATCAAGAGCCGACATAGATGTTTGGATCTGTACTCCCTCGGACCTGCAAGCCCGAGGAGACGATGCATGGGTCGTTTCTAACAAGGTCAATTGTGAACCATGGATCAATGTCCAGTCATCTCGAAGCCTTCCTTTAAGAGATTTCTCATGCATTTGGATGCGCAAAGATCCACCTGTTGACGAGGCTTTTTTATACGCCACTCATTTATTAGAAGTTGCAGAAAGAGATGGTGTAAATGTAATTAACAAGCCTGCATCACTAAGAGCTTGGAATGAAAAGTTAGGAGCTTTAAGATTTAGTGATTTAATGGCGCCTACTCTTGTCGCAAGTAGGGTGGAACAATTAATTACATTTGCAAAAGAGTATGGAGAAGTTGTGTTAAAGCCACTTGGAGGAAAAGGTGGGCAAGGAGTCATACGAATTGCAAAGGATGCTCCAGGCTTAGAAGCATTACTCGAACTGGTTACTTCACAAGAACATTTGCCAGTGATGATGCAACAATTCCTACCAGAAGTAATCAATGGCGATAAAAGAATCCTTTTGGTTAATGGAGAGCCATTAGGTGCAATTAATAGACGTCCAAAGGAAGGAGACTTCAGAAGCAACTTGGCTTTAGGTGGAAAAGCTGAGACAACTAAATTAACTCCTAAAGAAATAGAGATATGTAATCAAATAAAGCCTGCTTTACAAGAGGAAGGCCTATTTTTTGTTGGAATAGATGTGATCGGAGGAATGCTAAGTGAGATTAATGTGACGAGTCCAACTGGTATTAGAGAAGTAGAAAATCTAATGAATGTTCCATTAGCAGATCAAGTAATTGATTACCTTATAGATCATTTGAACAATTAACTCTATCTAAGTTTAATTGATTTCTTAAAACTTCAAATTTCAAAGCTACTTCTTGCATTTCCCCCTCAACAGTTGAACCTTTTACTAAACCAGCGCCAGCAAATAATTTAAGTTCATTAGCTCTAACCTGTCCATAACGTATGGCAACTCTAAATTCTGAATTTTGATTTTTATCTATCCACCCAATTGGAGAAGCATATGTTTTACGGTCAAATGGTTCTAAAGCTCTCAACCAACTCAAAGATTTACTCAGAGGTAATCCCGCAACAGCAGGGGTTGGATGAAGTGCTTCAACTAAATCAAGAGGAGATTTCTCTTTAACAGAAGCTTGAATAAGAGTATGCAAATGAATTAAATGGTCTTGGGTGATTAATTTTGGTTGAGATGAATAACTTGCTTTAATACCTCTTCTAAAAAGTTGTTCGACAATAGAATTAACTACAAAATGGTGTTCTCTTAAATCTTTAGAGGAAGCAAGCAATTCTCTCCCATCATCACCTTTTTTTGCAGTCCCAGCTAAAGCATCGATTAACAACTGATTTTGATTGAGACTTATTAATCTCTCAGGCGATGCACCAAAAAATGACTCATCATGATTTTTTTGCCATAGGAATCGACAACTATTAGTTTGCTGAACTCTTAAACGAGCAAGTAAGTGCAGTGGATCTAATGGTTTTCTTAGGAGGAGACGTTGTCTCGTTGCCAATACAAGTTTATCCAAATCACCTGCATTTATTAATTCGATCCCTTTAGTCAACGCATCTCGATATTGAGATTGCCAATCATCAGAAAAATTATCGACTAAGAAATTTTCTTTTTCATCATTAACAATTCGGACTGGTGATTTATTTATCTTGTCTCGAATTGACCATAATCTTTCTATGGCTTCACGAACATCTGAAGGATTTTGGGCAACTGAATTTAAACGTAGCCATGTTAATCCATCTTTTGCGGTTAATTGCCACTTAGGCAAAACAGCCTGAAGGGAAAATTTATCATCTATTGATTTTTCATTACTTTTAATTTGATCAAAGAAAGAAAATGAAAATAAAATCCTTGATGCTGAAAATACTGGACTTGGAGAAATATCTATCAATCGAGTAAAAATCTCATCACTAAATCTTTGTGCATTTTCAAACCTCTTTGGTCCAGATAAATCCAAAGATTGACAATGACCTCCGGCAGAAAGGCACAATCTGGGAGAGAGATCCCAAAGAAACCTAAACTGATGTTTTTCAGCAATTAAAGGTAATGTCGTTAAAGGATCTGTTTGACTTACAGGAACAGAAATGCTCAAGATACATTCATCAACTTTTCTTTTACTCCATTTCTGAAGAGAACTAACTAAAAGCTCACTAAAGACGGGTTCTAAATTCATAACCAATTAGACCCTTTATAAATAAATAAACCAATGCTTGAACTGCTGCCTAGTCTTAAGGGATACACCAAGAAACAAACAGGAAGGATTAGTTTATCAGTGAAGTCTTCTACAACTGAAAGAAAACATCTTTGGCAAGCTGCAATTAAGTGGCCACTGTATTCAGTCGCAATAATGCCCGTAATTGTATCTGCAGGATGGGAGCTAGGAAATAGCGGCAATATTCGGGTGGGACAATTCATCGGTTTTCTAATTGCCTCAATCTTGATCTTGCTTTGGGAAAACCTTACCAATGATCTTTTTGACGATGAAACTGGTGTTGACAAATACAAATTCCACTCGGTAGTAGCTTTAACTGGTAGTAAAAGCACTGTAAGTCGAGTTGCATATTTTTCTCTTTTATTAGGTTTATTTATAATATTTATCCTCGCTCTAAAAAGTAAAATAACAGTACTTTTTTTAGTCATAATTTGTTGTTTCCTTGGATATTTATATCAAGGGCCACCATTTAGACTGGGGTATAAGGGGCTGGGAGAACCCCTTTGCTGGATTGCATTTGGACCACTTGCGACAGCTGCAGCACTAATTGTTATTTCTCCAAAATCTAATTTTGATATCATCCCCTGGGGAACTGCACTAATTGTTGGAGCAGGTCCCGCCATGGCGACCACTTTAGTTCTATTCTGTTCGCATTTTCATCAAATCAATCAAGATGCTGCTGTCGGTAAAAAATCACCCTTAGTTATTTTAGGCACTCATCGAGCGGCAGAATTTTTACCGTGGTTCGTTGGTCTAATATTTTTATTAGAATTACTACCTGTACTACTTGGAATATGGCCAATAACGACTCTTATATGTTTAATTAGCCTTCCTTCAGGATTAGATCTTATTAAATTAATTAAAAGACATCACAACCAACCTGAGCGTATTAAAAACAGTAAGTTTTTAGCTTTACGCTTTCAGACAATTAATGGTTTATGCTTGAGTATAGGTTTTGCTATATCCTCATTTTTTTATAATTAATTTTTGATTTTATTGAATCATGAAATTAATAATTAATATCAAGCCATTTTCATTTCAACTAACAAGAAAATTAATAACCTCGCAAGGAATTATTCATAACAAGGTAGGTTTATTGTTGCAAATAAAAGACTCAAATGGAAATTGCGGATGGGGGGAAGTTTCACCTATTGAGAAAAAGGAATTAGAAAAAAGTATCGAAAGTCTTGATTTTATTGGGAAACAAACTACAAAAGATTCAATAGAAAATTATTTATTTGAATTGCCAGGCGCACTTGCTTTCGGATTAGGGTCCTGCTTAGCCGATTTAGAAAGTCTCACTCAAAGGAAAATAAATCTTGAAGGTTTTGACGTCGCAAAATCAGCTTATCTTTTACCTACAGATATTGATCCATTAGAGTCAATACGTAAATATGTAGATGAATCAAATGAGAAGAAAAGTTCTTGTACAATAAAATGGAAGGTATCTCACCTAGAAAATAACTTTAAGGAAGAAAAAATATTACAAAAAATCTTAGACATTTTACCAAATAATTTTAAACTTAGAATTGATCCAAATGGAGGTTGGAGTCGCCAAAAAGCACAAGAATGGATTAACGAACTCAAAAACGAACCTCGTTTGGAATGGATTGAACAGCCACTCCCATCAAAAGATATTGAAGGTTTATTTTCATTGGCCACTCAAATTCCAATCGCACTAGATGAATCTTTGGTTGAATTTCCATATTTACGAAAAACATGGAAAAGTTGGCAAATACGTCGCCCTGCATTAGATGGTGATCCGAGATTACTGTTAAAAGAAATAGAACAAGAAGATAGTCAAACAGTCATAAGCACAGCTTTTGAAACTGGTATTGGGAGAAGGTGGGTTAATCACCTCGCTGCCAGACAAGTCAAAGGGGGAAATCCTTGTGCACCTGGACTTGCACCTGGATGGTGCCCAAAAGGCCCACTCTTCAACAACAATCCGAAATTAGTCTGGGAAGCCGTATGACCAAAATTGCAGTTGTAGAATGTATTCCTGAAAAAAACCTGGACTGTTCAAAAGAAATTTTAAAGAATTTTGAAAAGCATAACTGGGTGTATCTAGCGCCTCCAAAAGATCAAACGAAAATCCCCACATCGTCAACCTTACCTGAAGGAGAAGGAATAATCATTTCAAGCGGGGGCAGCCTTGGAGGGCCAAATCTTTGTTTCCAATCACTTAAAAATCTCACTAATTCGGCTTTATCAACCGGAAAGTGGTTAAAGAATCATGGCCTTAAGCCAAATGAATGCATCATTCTCAATTCACTACCTTTGCATCATATAAGTGGTTTCATGCCTTGGTGGAGACATCAGACTTGGGGATCTGGGTATTACTGGATTTCAAATTCTATAATGCATAAACCACTTCAACTTAAGCAATTTAGTGAAGCATTAACTAATA
Organism: Prochlorococcus marinus XMU1408; assembly: GCF_003208055.1. Taxonomy (NCBI): domain Bacteria; kingdom Bacillati; phylum Cyanobacteriota; class Cyanophyceae; order Synechococcales; family Prochlorococcaceae; genus Prochlorococcus; species Prochlorococcus marinus. The sequence goes on along the minus strand of NZ_QJUE01000001.1, from coordinate 233,072 downwards.
AACATAGACGTCCATTAATTACATCCCTAGTTCCAACTCAATTATTATCTTTGATAGATAATACTGATGGTTTGAAATGGCTTCAATCCCTTGCTGTGATATGGGTTGGAGGAGCTTCCATTCCTATAGACCTTGCTGAAAAAGCACGCAGAAAGTCTATTAATCTAGCTCCTTGTTATGGGGCCACCGAAACAGTAGCAATGGTGACTTGCCTTAGTCCTAAAGACTTTTTAAATGGAAGTAATAGTGTTGGGTTCCCTCTCGAAGATGTTGAGATAGAAATCAACAAAAGAAATTCACTTAAGATTAAAACCAGTAGAATTGCAACTTCAAAATGGAAGAATAATAAATTCGAATCAATTAAAGACTCATATGGATGGTGGGAAGCAGGCGATCTAGCGCAATACATCACTCTCGACAATAGAAAAGCAATACAAATCCTAGGTAGAAGAGATTCAGCTATAAATTCGGGCGGTGAAACGATTTTTCCAGAAGATATCGAAATGGAATTAATGAAAATAATCTCAAAAAATCAAATCCCAATTAAAGATATTTTTGTACTAGGAGTTAGTGACAAGAAATGGGGACAACGTTTAGTTGCCTTAACAAAATTCAAAGAGAAAGAACTAAACAGATATCCAATCATTTCACTTCTGAATGATCTCATTGAAGACTGGCAACCATCCAAAAAACCACTGAACTGGTACGATTGTCCAAAACTTTCAAGAAATATCAATAAAAAATGGGAAATAAAAAAATGGCAAGATTGGATAGCCTTTAATAAACCTATTAACTAAAAATTCGAACTAGATTCATGAAGCCACAAATTTATTTGTTTAGATAATGCACATTTTTTTCTAGTAATTGGATTTATCGATACATGTTTTATATTTGTCGAACCGATTTGCTCTCCATTCTTTTTAAATTTAAATCGAAGTACGAATGAAGACTCATTTATCTTCTCTGTTTCAAGTTCAATATTTATAGTATCTCCAACATAAAGTGGTTGAAAATAATTTGCTTCACAATGAACAACTGGTAAAGCTACATCTAGTTGGCTTGTATTGATTTCGTTTGTAGGAAAAATATCTTTCAAAGCTATTCCATATTTTTCTAAACTTTCTTCCCAAGTTTCATGACACCATCTAAATAATTCAAGAAAGTGAACCACACCTGCAGCATCTGTTTCACCAAAACGAACTGTTCGTTTCAAACATAACCATTCTCTAGGATTACGCTTGTCCAAAAACCTATCTATCAACAGAACCCATAATCACATCAATCGAACCTAAGATTGCCATTATATCAGCGACCTTGGCTCCCTTCAGTATGTGAGGAAGTATCTGCAAATTATTTGAGTCAGCTGCTCTAATTTTAAACCGCCAAGGGGTTACATCATTATTACCTTGAATAAATACTCCTATCTCTCCTTTTCCAGACTCAAGGCGTGTATATAATTCACCATTAGGAATCTTAAAAGTCGGTGCAACTTTCTTGGCTACATATTGATAATCAAAGCCCGATAAATCACCTTTTTTTCCCTCAACTGTTCTTTGTGCCTCAAGATTTTCTGTTGGCCCCCCAGGAATCATCTCACAAGCTTGTCGTAATATTTTTAATGACTGTCTCATTTCTTCAATACGAACTCTATATCTTGCATAACAATCACCCTCTTTCTCCCATGCAATATCCCATTCAAAATCGTCATAGCATTCATAATGATCTACCTTTCTCAAATCCCACGGGACACCTGCCGCCCTAAGCATTGGGCCAGAAAGACTCCAGTTAATCGCTTGCTCTTTTCCTATAACTCCTAAACCTTCTATACGTCTACGAAAAATAGGATTATTAGTAATCAATTTTTCATACTCATCAATTTTTGGACCAAACCAGTCACAAAAATCTTTGCATTTTTCTAACCAACCCCAAGGCAAATCACATGCAACGCCACCAATACGGAAATAATTATTATTAATCAATCTCTGACCAGTTGCAGCCTCCCATAAATCGTAAATCATCTCTCTTTCTCTAAAAATATAAAAGAAAGGAGTTTGAGCTCCGACATCAGCCAAAAATGGACCTAACCAAAGCAAATGGTTAGCGATCCTATTCAACTCAAGCATTATCGCTCTGATATAACTTGCTCTCTTGGGTACCTTTATATTTGCTAAACGCTCAGGGGCATTAACAACAATGGCTTCATAAAACATACCAGCCGCATAATCCATGCGACTCACGTAAGGAACAAACATAACGTTTGTTCTATTCTCAGCAATTTTCTCCATCCCTCGATGCAAGTAACCAATAACTGGTTCACAATCAACAACATCCTCTCCATCAAGGGTTACTACTAATCGCAATACCCCATGCATTGATGGATGATGTGGCCCAAAGTTGACCACCATTGGCTCAGTACGCGTTTCAAGCTGCGTCATTGGGCCCAACCAAAGCAATGTCTAGATACTAGTAAAAACTTATGAAAGAAGTGCCAATTAGTTCAAGTTCTAACTTTAATCATATCCCTGTAATGGGGAAAGAAATAATTCGATCATTAAAGGAATTACCAAGTGAATTAACAAAAAAAGGATTAATTATTGATGCAACCATTGGAGGCGGGGGACATTCCGCTCAAATACTCGAAAATTTCCCTGGAATCAAAATTATTGGGCTGGATCAAGACCCAATGGCTATAAAAGCAGCATCAAAAAAATTAATTAAATTCGGAACAAGAATAGAAATAATCTCTACAAACTTCGCAGACTTTTCACATCACGAACAAGCCATTTGTGTCCTAGCGGATCTTGGCGTTAGTAGTCATCAACTTGATGAGCCTTCACGAGGTTTTAGCTTTCGTTTAAATGGTCCAATAGATATGCGTATGAATCCCAAAGAGGGTTCAAGTGCAGCCGAACTTATTGAAACTCTCTCTGAGCAAAATCTAGCTGATTTAATATATGAATTAGGCGAAGAAAAACGATCTAGGCGTATTGCAAGAAAAATAAAAAATGATCTAGCTGAAAATGGACCATACTCTGGAACTCAAGACCTTTCTTATGCAATTGCAGGCTGCTTCCCCCCCAAGCAAAGATATGGTCGAATTCATCCCTCAACAAGAACTTTTCAGGCTTTAAGAATAGCTGTGAATAATGAATTAGGCTCTCTCGAAAGTTTACTTTTAAAAGCTCCAAACTGGTTGTTAGAGAATGGATTATTTATGGTAATGAGTTTTCATTCACTAGAAGATAGAAGAGTAAAATCGAGCTTTAAGACAGACAATAGATTGAAAGTACTATCTAAAAAGCCTATCAGAGCAAGCCCAGAAGAGATAGAATTAAATCCAAGAAGTAAAAGTGCAAAGTTAAGAATTTCTGCAAAGAAATTCTTAACTTAGGCTTAAATTATTGTCTAAGATTAATCACTATATTCGTAATAATATTAATAGCCTTATTGATATCTTTCTCCGTAGTATTTCTCCCAATACTCATCCTTATTGACGCCTCAGCATCTTTTTTGCTGAGCCCTATCTCCTGCAGAACATGAGAAGCTTCACCATTACTACAAGCTGAACCACTAGTACAAAAAATAAACCTTCTTAATTGACCATGCAATTGACTTCCCTTCACGCCAGGGAAAGTGATATTGAGATTATGAGGCAATCTTTGATCAATAGATCCATTAACTATCAATCCAGAAATATTCTTTTTTAATCCACTCAACAATAAGTTTCTAAAAAACAAAAGTCTCTTGTTCCTCTCATCCTGATCATTTTTTGTTATTTCGACTGCCTTTGCAAAGCCAACAATTAACGGGACAGGGAGCGTGCCAGATCTTAATCCAAGCTCCTGACCTCCTCCATATTGAGAGGGTTCAAGAGGAAATCCTTCCCTAATCACCAAAGCCCCAATACCTTTAGGTCCATAGATTTTGTGAGCACTCAAACTCATCAAATCAATGCGAAATTTATCGGGGTCTAAATCTAAGTATCCAAAGGCTTGAGCGGCATCAGAATGAAAAGCGATTCCCTTTCTCTTACAAAAAGACCCAATGTCACCAATAGGTTGCAAAACCCCTATCTCATTATTTGCAGCCATGACGCTAACCAGAAAAGTATCTTTTTCAAAAGCTTCAGAAAGTTGTTCAATATTGATTAAACCCTCTTTATTCGGTTGCAATTCTGTCAAGCGAAACCCTTCTTTTTGAAGCTGCCTAAGCGGATCAAGGACTGCATGATGTTCAGTTGAAACGGTAATTATATGTCCAGGTTTTCCAATCAGTTGTGCTTTAGCTCTTGCATGTCCAACTAAACCCAAATTATTCGCTTCTGTTGCCCCACTCGTGAAAATTATTCTTTTCGGATTGATATTCAAATATGAAGCTATTTTTTCACGAGATACTTCAACTGCAGCTGAAGCAAAAACACCGGATCGATTATTAGTATTAGAGGGATTACCCCACAACTCATTCCAATAAGGAGCCATCTCCTCAACAACCTTCGTACAACATGGTGTTGAAGACTGAAAATCAAAAATTAGGTGATTATTATCCATTGATTCATTCGTTAATCTAAATAATAAGAGAGGAATAAAGGTTAATATCCCTGAAAGCTCTAGAAGTCCAATTTTATGAGTGACCCCAATCCATCAACACAAGAAGTTTCTCAAACTCCAAGGATATTACTTGTCGATGACGAGCCCGGTTTAAGAACTGCTGTTCAGGCCTATCTTGAAGATGAAGGATTTCAAGTTACAACCGCTGTCGATGGAGAAGAGGGATGGGAAAAAGCTCAAAAAATGATCCCTGATGTAATTATCAGTGACGTCATGATGCCTAGATGTGATGGTTATGGGCTTTTAAAAAAAATTAGAGAAGATGAAAGACTTGGAGGTACACCTGTCATTTTCCTTACTGCTAAAGGTATGACTGCTGATAGGACTCAGGGTTATCAAGCGGGTGTAGACGATTACATGCCAAAACCATTTGATCCAGATGAGCTAGTTGCAAGAGTTAAGAATGTAGTTCTGCGGCAAGAGCGACTATTAACTGAAGCAGCCAGATTTGCTAATGCTGATGTTGGCCAAATGGCAAAACAGATTACAGAAATAAAATCAATGCTTAGCCATGGGGATAAAAACCACTCACGCAAAGATGATTCGATTCCTAATTTCACCCCAAGAGAGGCAAGCGTTTTGCAATTAGTAGCGGAAGGTTTAATGAACAAAGAAATTGCAAGACAACTTGAGACTTCTATCCGCAATGTAGAGAAATATGTGAGTCGATTATTTATTAAAACCGGTACTTCCAGTAGAACAGAACTAGTTAGATATGCACTTGAAAATCATTTAGTTACCTAAATATGTTTTGAAAAATTAAAATTTTAGTTCTCTAGGATTTCACAAATTCTATTAATTTCGAAAAATAAAAAGGAGCTTGATTCAACTTGCTTTTGACAACTTTAAAGCCAGATTGCTTTGCAGCTTCGATAATTCCGGACTCCCTTAATGTATATGCCCTAGTAGTTTTACTTGGTCCAGGGAATAGCTGACCAATACCTTTCAAAAGGGCTAGTAAAGGAGTATATGGTGCAAAACTAACAATTAATCTCTCATCAGATAATTCACATAGATGTTTCACCATTGCCTCAGCCTCCCGTTGAGGGTAGTGAATGAAAACATCTAAGCAAATAACTGTATTAAATGAACCTTTTAAATTTTCTAAATCAGATGTTCGAAAATTCAGCTTATTGAAGTCCAAACCTTCTTCCTTTGCCCTACTTTTTGTCTCGTTTATCATGGCTTCAGAAATATCACTTAAATGAATTGATTTAGCACCCAATTTTGCCAATGGAATACTTAAACTACCAACACCACAGCCAGCATCACAAAAACTTTTATCCTTGATATTGTCATACTCTTTCAACCAACTAATGACATCATCAACTGTCTTTTGGTGACCTATCCTTATATTTTTTTGCACTTTATTTACATCATCACTTTCGCTATATATTCGATTCCATCTATCAAACCCAGTCCCATTAAAATATTCAGTGACTTCCGCCTTTTCATTTTTCTCAATTTGCGTTGTCATTTAATCAGATAATTACCTCTTACCAATCTTACGCAGCCAACTGCCAAGACAACTGATGATTACAAGAATTCATTTTCCATCTAAGTAAAGACTTAATATTTTTTCCAATAAAAAAAGATTTTGCAGTCATTTTGTTCTGACTTAATACCATACGTGGAGCAAGTGTTGCCATCCAAATAGCAGCAGAGGGATCATTAATCCAATTTGCTATTTTTTTGCATGCGTCTAGTAAAGGCAAAGTGGATCCTGCAATTGTTTCATTTGGAAGTCTGCATAAACCATTTTCTACTGTTATCAAGCGTTTATCCCAATTAAACGATCCATCTCCTAAACCATAAGCTGATATTGCATCGCTAACTAAAACAATTTGCTTTGGTGCAAGTATCTTTAAAAGCCTAATCATATCTGAATGAACATGAACACCATCACCTATCAATCCTAGGAAAATATCGTCTCTGCTTGCAGCCGCTCCTATAGGTCCAATAGCTCGATGATGTAAACCTTTCATTGCATTAAAAGTATGCGTAATCATGCTCACACCATTATTAAAAGCTTTTATGGCTGAATCAAAATCAGCTGAAGAATGTCCCAGTGAGACAACGATATTTAATTCTCTTAGACGAGAAATTACATCCAAAGAACCTTTTAATTCTGGAGCCAATGTCATTAGTGCTATGTCGTCCTCAAATCCCTTTATTCTCTCATTTAAGGCAGAAATACTAGGTCTACAAATACTTCCTGTGTCATGTGCTCCAGAATATGTCTCACATAAAAAAGGTCCTTCCATATGGGCGCCAAGTAGTCGACATCGATTTGTTGAAGTATATTTTTTCGTTTCCTTTAAGACCTCCATTCCTAATTGAAATTGATCTAGAGAACAACTAACAAAAGTTGGACAAATTCCTTCAACTCCATCTAGCCAAAGTTGATCAAGCAATGTTAATAATTTAGGTATTTTATTAAAATTTAAATCTGTAAATGAGATCCCTAAACCTCCATTCATTTGAAGATCAATGGCTCTAGGACTTAGCCAATCTCCATGCCAATCTTCTTCATAGCTTGATTCCCTCTTGCAAGTTTTATCAATAGAAAGAATAATTCCATGTTCATCTAAAACTAGTGAAAATAAATTCTTTTCATCTTCACTTTTCTCTGGTTGAGGTACTTTAATGTTTGTAATTTTTCTCATTTCTTAAAAACTAAAAATAATTAATGCAGAATTCTTAAATAATTGGCATTATAAAAATGAGATTTATAGAATTGACAATTGTCTTTAACTGAAGCTAATACATTTAAGCAAGTAGCTGTAGTAATGGGTAGTGATTCAGATCTTAAAACTCTTAAGCCTGCGGTGGCAATTCTAGATCAATTTGGCATATCTAATGAAGTAAGGATTCTGTCTGCTCATAGGACTCCAAAAGAAATGATGGATTTTGCTCAAATGGCAGAATCAAATGGTTTTGGAGTGATAATTGCTGGGGCTGGCGGGGCTGCTCATCTACCAGGAATGATAGCATCTCTTACAACCCTTCCTGTCATAGGCGTTCCCGTCAAGAGCAAGGCACTTTCAGGGATAGATTCTATGTATTCAATCTTGCAAATGCCCTCAGGCATCCCCGTAGCAACAGTTGCCATAGAAGGGGGCCTAAATGCTGGCCTTTTGGCTACTCAAATTTTAGCCATCAACAATACTGAATTAAAAAATAAATTAAACGCCTACAGATGTGAGCTGCACGACCTTGTCGTTAAAAAAGATCACACACTTAAAGAGATTGGAGCTATAACTTATCTAGAAAAAATGTAATTAATTTTCCATTAACTTACTAATTTACTTAGCAATTTTTGAAATAATCTTTCTTTCAACAAGCAAATTAGTAACTATATCTACACATTGATCAATCTCTAGATTTCCAGTATCAATTTTCAATTCTGGAGACTGAGGTTCTTCATAAGGACTTGAGATTCCAGTAAAATCTTTGATGTCTCCGTTTCTTGCCTTGGCGTAAAGCCCTTTTGTATCTCTTGTTTCACAAACCCCTAGATCAGCTGAACAATATATTTCTATAAAATCATTCTCTCCAACTAAAGATCTTGCATTATCGCGATCGACTCTAAATGGAGATACGAATGCAGTTAAAACAATGATTCCAGCGTCAAGAAATAGTTTAGAGACTTCGCCAATTCTTCTGATATTTTCTTCCCTATCAAGATCAGAAAATCCCAAGTCTTTGCATAAACCATGTCTGATGTTGTCACCATCTAAAACATAAGTTGAATAACCATCTTTGTGTAGAGCTACATTTACTGCATTGGCTAGTGTGCTTTTTCCAGAACCAGATAGACCTGTAAACCAAAGTATTGCGCTGCGATGTCCTCTTTGCTGAGATCTAGCTTCTCTATCAACTGAAGATTGGTGCCAAACTATATTGGTGGCTTTTGATAGAGGACTTTTAGAGTTTTGTTCCATGAATGCAGACTAATTGTTTACTATTCTCCATGTTGATCGACACAGTTTATTGTTAACCTCCACTTTGTTTTGGCCTAAAACCCTCCTTTAAAAGAAAATTCTGAGCTTTTGATATTTGATCTCCTTGTAACTCTAAAAAATCACCTTTAACAGCCCCACCTGTTCCGCAAGCTATTTTTAAATTCTTAAGAATTTTTTTTGCCTCTACTTGCTCTAATTCAAGTCCTTTGATGACAGTAACAAGTTTTCCTTTTTTTCCAGATCGAGTTCTTTCTAAACGAACTTGTCGCTTTCCTTTAGGAGTAACACTATTTTGAGTGTTACTCCCTATTGTCTTAAGAGGATCATTAAACTCACTCCAGCCACCTTTGGACATTTTTTGCTTTTTGGCTGGTAATTATTTTCTTAATCTAAGGTGACAGGTACACTCCCAACACAATTTAAAGATTCGGATTTATCTCCTTTAACAAGGCCAAATGCTCTTGGTCGATTTGGTAAGTATGGAGGGCAATATGTTCCTGAAACTTTAATACCTGCTCTTATTGAATTAGAGCAAGCTGCTAAAGAAGCATGGAAAGATTCTTCATTCAATTCAGAACTAAATCATTTACTAAAAACATACGTAGGAAGATCAACTCCTCTTTATGAAGCCACAAGACTAACTGAACATTACAGAAAAAATACATTAAAAGGTCCAAGGATTTGGCTTAAAAGAGAAGATTTAAATCACACAGGTGCACACAAAATAAATAATGCACTTGGGCAAGCTCTCCTTGCGATTCGGATGGGAAAAAAAAGAATTATTGCTGAAACTGGAGCTGGTCAGCATGGAGTTGCAACTGCGACAGTCTGCGCTCGTTTTGGATTGGAGTGCATTATCTATATGGGCAAAGAAGATATGAGAAGACAAGCCTTAAACGTATTCCGAATGCAATTGCTTGGAGCCTCAGTGAGGCCAGTAACAAGTGGAACAGCAACACTCAAAGATGCAACCAGCGAAGCTATTCGGGATTGGGTTACTAATGTTGAAACGACTCATTATATTCTCGGTTCAGTTGCAGGCCCACATCCATATCCAATGTTGGTCAGAGATTTTCACGCAGTTATTGGAGAAGAAACAAAGCAACAATGTAAACAAGCTTTTGGGCGGTCTCCCGATGTTCTTCTTGCTTGTGTTGGTGGGGGATCGAATGCGATGGGTCTTTTCCATTCTTTTGTTGAAGACAAAAGTGTGAGAATGATTGGAGTTGAAGCTGCGGGAGATGGAGTCGAAACAGGTCGCCATGCAGCGACAATTACTGAAGGAAGAATAGGAGTTCTCCACGGCGCGATGAGTCTCTTACTACAAGACAAAGATGGGCAAGTTGAGGAGGCTCATTCCATTAGCGCAGGTCTTGATTATCCAGGGGTTGGGCCGGAGCATAGTTACTTCAAAGAAATTGGACGTGCTGAATATGCTGCTGTTACTGACACTGAAGCCATAGAAGCGCTGCAATTAGTTAGTAAATTGGAAGGTATTATTCCTGCTCTAGAGACTGCTCATGCATTTGCCTATCTAGAAAAACTTTGCCCAACTCTCAATCAGAATTCTGAAATTGTCATTAACTGCTCTGGCAGAGGGGATAAAGACGTGAATACAGTTGCTGAAAAACTAGGATCAGAAATATAAAATAACAGCTTATTAATACCTTGGAACAGATTGATCAACATCTGTGCTCCAAGCATCTATTCCTCCGACAAGATTCCAAACACTTTTAGCTATTCCTTGTTCTAGAAGCCAAATACCAAAATTCAGACTTCTCACACCCGCATGGCAAATAACGACAACAGGCTGATCCTTCGGCAACAGTTCACCTATTTTGTCTGACCAGTTTGCAGCCTTGCTCAAAGGTAGATGTAATACTGAGAATGAAAATGAGGCAATAGCAATTTCATTATCCTCCCTCACATCTACAATAAATGGTTTTTCAGAAGAATCATCTTCTAAGATTTTATTTAACTCTTTTGGAGATATATTTAAAGGACTATTCTGGTTCATATTTGTGATTCTAAGTAAAGATTAAACTTTCTATTATCAAAGCTCAAAAAGGATACAAACGCTCAAATAATGACAAATGAAATCACTTCAATCTTATTTTTTAATATCTGCAATAGTAATTTTATCAATTTTGACTGGGATATTTATCTGGCGCAATAAGCATCTTACGCAAATCCCTAAGTTCAATGAAGAATCATTCAATGCTCCGGTTTCCTCAAAATATATACCAAAGAATACTGATCTCGTATTCCACTGGAAGCTGAATCCAGGCTTACTTCCAAATTACATCGAAAATTATCAAGATAAAGTTAGTAAACACGCCATAAACAAAAAAGTAGGTTTTATTAGAGATTCCTCTTTTCAATTAATTGGCTTTAATTTTGCAAAAGACATCTCAAAATGGGTAGGAGATTATGGGAGCTTTGCAGTATTTGATTCAAACAAAAAAACTATAAATGATTGGTTGATGGTCTTAGCAATAAAAGAAGATGTAAATATTAAACAAGAATTAGAATCTATTTTAGGATCAAAAGTTGTTGATGAGAGTACTAATCAAAGCAATAAAATCAGCACCTCAAAAACAGAAATAATTTCAAAACAAATTAATTCAAACAACTCAATCTACTTTGCAAATGATGAAGGTAATCTTTTAATATCATCCAATCCTAATATCATACAATCTTCAATAGAAGAATTAGATAGCAATATAATAAATACAAAAAAAATGTATAAGAATATTCAATTAAAGGATAATCTTAAAGACGGATTGTTATTATTAGAAATGTCTCCAAAAAAGATTTTAAATCTTATTGGTCAAGAAGAAGATTTATTGAATATAAACAAGGTAGACAATTTACTATCTTCTTTAAATGTAGATAAAAATAAATTAAACTTAGAAGGAATATTAGCTTACAATGTTAAAACTAAAATGCCAGTTAAAGATATTAATTCTAATTTAATTGATATAAAAAAGGAATCTGAATTGCCTCAGAATTATATATTAGTTGACAATCCCAAGCAGTATTTCCAGAAAGATTCTGTCCATCCATATCAAAAGCTAATAGCCTCTATTATCAAAGAATCAACAACCTCAGATTATTCTGAGCTCTTAAAAATAATTCTTGAAAACTCTCAAGGAAATTTGATTTGGATAAATGATAAAGACTGGTTGATTTTAACTAGGAAATCTGATACGAAAAAGACAGAGATAGATGATATTCTAAAAAAAGAGAATTTTTTGAATTCAAATCTAGATTTTAAAAGCAGACAGCTAGAGATTTGGTCAAAAATAAGTACAAATGAAAATAATGCATATGAGCTAAAAGATAACATTGAGGCAATTGTCGAAGAAGATGACAAGACTTACATTTGGAGTCAAAACTTATCTTCTATATCAAATTTTGATAATACAAACTACCTCAAAAATTATTCAGATAATGAACAGAATACAAATGAATTTAATGATTTTGATGATGTCCTAAAAATTCATTTAGGGAAAGAAAAAACTAAAGAAATTTTAAATAGTTTCTATCCATATATCTTATTGAAAACTATGTTAGGAAACACACTAAATCCTCCTCAGGATATTGATATAGCCATTGCAGTACCTACAATTAATTATCCAGACTTCATTAAAGTTAAAATCAACTTAAAAACAAGTTGATAAAAAGTTTAAAGTGCTATATTAAAAATATAGTTTAATTCTATAAAATAAAGTTCAAGTTGAAAATTTTTCAATTGAACAGAAAATTGTTTTGCAGGAGCTAAAGCCATAGATAACGAAAAAAAGACAACTAATTTGGTTCTAAAACCAGGCTTGGAAGGGGTTCCAGTAACCAACTCAGGGATATGCGAAATAAATGGAACAGAAGGAAGGCTTAGCTACAGAGGTTATCCAATATCTGAGCTAGCCCAAAAAAGTAGTTTTTTAGAAACTGCATTTCTCTTGATCTGGGGAGAACTTCCCACTGAAAATGAGCTTGAGAAATTTGAAAAGGACGTTCAAATGCATAGACGAGTGAGCTTTAGAATTAGAGATATGCTCAAGTGTTTTCCAGAGTCTGGGCATCCTATGGATGCTCTTCAAGCAAGTGCTGCATCTTTGGGCCTCTTTTATTCTCGAAGAGCAATTGATGATCCAAAATATATCTACGACGCAGTTGTGAGGTTGATTGCAAAAATTCCAACTATGGTTGCTGCTTTCGAGCAAATAAGAAAAGGAGACGATCCAATTCAACCTCAAGATGATTTACCTTACTCTTCCAATTTCCTTTATATGCTCACCGAGAGGGAGCCAAGTCCTCTTGCAGCAAGAGTTTTCGACAGATGTTTAATTCTTCATGCCGAGCACAGTCTCAATGCAAGTACATTCAGCGCAAGAGTAACTGCAAGCACATTAACTGATCCTTATGCCGTCGTGGCTTCTGCCGTTGGGACATTAGCCGGTCCTCTTCATGGAGGGGCCAATGAAGATGTGATAGCAATGTTAGAAGAAATTGGAAGACCTGATGAAGCCTCTTCATTTCTCAATGATGCAATTGAAAAAAAAAGGAAAATCATGGGCTTTGGACACAGGGAGTATCGAGTCAAAGACCCTAGAGCAACAATTTTACAAGCCTTCGCAGAGGAACTTTTCTTGGAATTTGGTAAAGATGAAATGTATGAAGTAGCCAAAGCACTTGAAGAAGAGGCTATTTCCAAGCTGGGGCCAAAAGGTATATTCCCAAATGTTGACTTTTATTCCGGACTTGTTTACCGAAAGCTTGGTATTCCTCGAGATTTGTTTACACCTGTTTTTGCGATTTCCAGAGTTGCTGGTTGGTTGGCTCACTGGAGAGAGCAACTTGGAGCAAATAGAATTTTCAGACCATCACAAATTTATGAAGGAGCAAAAATTAGAAATTGGCAGCCTCTTGAGAGCAGATAATTTGAAATTTATTTTTTTCGAATTTTAAATTAATTCAAAATTACACTAACCTTATTATTAGATCAAATATCAGAAGTGAATTCAGGTATAGACCTTGAGATGAGTTTTACCCAAGGTGTTCAAAACCTTGGTTTATCTCATGAATTAGCACATCTTTTATGGATCCCTCTTCCAATGCTTTTAGTATTGGTTTCAGCTGTAATTGGGGTCTTAGTAACAGTTTGGCTTGAACGAAAAATTTCTGCAGCAGCTCAACAAAGAATTGGGCCTGAATATGCAGGTGCACTTGGAATTCTTCAGCCAATGGCTGACGGTTTGAAACTTTTAGTAAAAGAAGACATTATTCCCGCAAGGGCAGACAGCGTTCTTTTTACAGTTGGTCCAATATTAGTATTAGTTCCTGTAATTCTATCTTGGTTAATTGTTCCTTTTGGTCAAAATCTTTTAATAAGCAATGTAGGCATAGGAATCTTTTTATGGATTGCTCTAAGTAGTATTCAACCTATTGGTCTACTAATGAGTGGCTACTCTTCAAATAATAAATATTCTTTGCTAGGTGGACTTAGAGCTGCCGCTCAATCAATTAGTTATGAAATTCCATTAGCGCTAGCGGTGTTAGCAATAGTTATGATGAGCAATTCATTGAGTACTGTCGATATAGTTGAGCAACAAAATACTGCCGGTTTTCTTAGCTGGAACATATGGCGACAACCTGTAGGTTTTATAATTTTTTGGATCTGTGCATTAGCTGAATGCGAGAGACTACCTTTTGATTTACCTGAGGCAGAAGAAGAACTTGTAGCTGGTTATCAGACTGAGTATGCGGGTATGAAATTTGCTCTGTTTTACTTGGCTGGATACATAAATCTTGTTTTATCTGCATTACTTGTTTCCGTTCTCTACCTAGGAGGTTGGGGATTTCCTATCTCAATTGATTGGTTTTCATCTTTGATAGGTCTTTCAATTGATAATCCATTAGTTCAAATTATTGCTGCATCTCTTGGAATTGTAATGACAATTCTGAAGGCTTATTTACTGGTTTTTTTAGCAATTTTATTGAGATGGACTACTCCAAGAGTTCGAATTGATCAATTACTTGATTTAGGATGGAAGTTTCTTTTACCTATTTCATTGGTCAATTTACTTGTAACTGCTTCACTTAAATTGGCATTTCCGATGACATTTGGCGGATAATGGAAAAGCAACACACTAGCTAGGTTTTTTTAAGTAAAAGTACCTACATTTAATTGAAAAAAACTGTATAATGAGTATTGTAATTAGAGGCCGCCGGCAGCAAATTTAATATGCTTGGTTTCCTTGAAAAAGTTGCCGACTACACTAAAGAAGCCGTTAGTGCAGCGAAATATTTAGTTGATGGACTTGGCGTTACATTCGACCACATGCGTCGAAGACCTGTAACGGTTCAATATCCTTACGAAAAGCTAATTCCATCTGAGCGTTACAGAGGAAGGATTCATTATGAGTTTGACAAGTGCATTGCATGCGAGGTTTGCGTAAGGGTATGCCCAATCAATCTGCCAGTCGTTGATTGGGTAATGAATAAAGAAACCAAGAAAAAAGAATTGAGAAATTATTCTATTGACTTTGGTGCATGTATTTTTTGTGGAAATTGCGTTGAATATTGCCCTACAAATTGCTTGTCAATGACAGAAGAATATGAACTGTCTGCATTTGATAGACATAGCCTTAACTACGATAATGTTGCTCTTGGAAGACTACCAACAAGCGTAACTTCAGATCCATCAGTTCGTCCTCTCAGAGAATTACCCTATTTGCCAAAGGGCATAATGGACCCTCATGAATTACCCGCGAACCAACAAAGAGCAGGTAAGCTTCCAAGTCAGATTATAAAAGAACTGCAAGCAGAGAAATCAGAAGAAGAAGGTAATAATAATTCGTCGGATATGGTTCCAAATAAATTAAATTCTACTAACAAATGAATATCGCTTATTCAACAGAATTAATTTGCTTTCTAATTCTTAGTGCCGTCATAGTTTCTGGAAGTTTGGCAGTTGTTTTATTAGAAAATATTGTTTACTCAGCATTTTTATTAGGCGGAGTATTTATGGCTGTAGCAGGTTTATATCTTTTGCTAAATGCTAGTTTTGTCGCTGCAGCTCAAATTCTTGTATATGTAGGAGCTGTAAATGTTTTGATATTATTTGCAATTATGTTAGTTAATAATAAAGAAAAGTTAAAACCAATTAAAGGTCTTAGAACTAGAAAATTGATTTCTGGTGGGGTATGTGGTGGATTATTAATCCTATTATTGCGTGTTAGCATTACCACCAAATGGAACTTACCAGGGCCAGCCTCTATTGGTGAAGAAGCAACAGAAAGAATTGGAGAGCATTTATTTACTGATTACTTATTACCTTTTGAACTTGCTTCAATTTTGTTGTTAATGGCTATGATTGGAGCAATTGTGTTAGCAAGAAGAGATATTACAATTCCTACAAAAGAGAAAATTGATTTAAATAATCAAAACTCCTTAAGTGATAAGAAAATTCCTCTTCTTTCTGAAAATAGTTTAAAATGAATTTAATATGAAATATAAAAATTAACTTACTAAAATGTTAGAAAATTCAGTTGGTCCGGTACCTCTTCAGGCTTATCTTATAGTTGCTGCCTTTCTATTCTGCACAGGTGTATGGGGATTAATAAATAGTAGAAATGCTGTTCGGGTATTAATGAGTATTGAATTAATGTTAAATGCAGTAAATATAAATCTTATGAGTTTTTCATCCTATATAGATGGATCGATAATAAGAGGACAAGTATTTTCAATTTTTGTTATAACTGTAGCGGCAGCCGAGGCTGCTGTTGGTCTAGCAATATTACTTTCATTGTATAGGAATAGAGTTACTATTGATATGGAGAGTTTCAATCTACTTAAATGGTAGATATTATTAATGACATCAAATCTGATCTGGATCTTATATCGATCAGATAGCCATTCTGCATATCATGAAGCCTTAAATTGCAAAAAAATAATTGAAGGTTATGGTAAAAAAGTTCTAATTTTCGAAATAAGCATAGAAACAAATAATTTTAATGAGTTAATTTCAATGTCCGCAGGTTTACCAGAGATAGCTTTAGTATTAGGAGGGGATGGAACTGTTTTAAAAGCAGCAAGACATTTATCTACAATAAATATACCTATTCTGAGTTTTAATGTTGGAGGGAATCTAGGATTTTTGACACATGATCGTCATATTTTAAAGCAAGAGAATTTTTGGGAAAGAGTTTCAAATAATAAGTTCAACATACAAAAAAGAATGATGCTTGAGGCAACAGTATTTACTGAAAAAAGTAATAATGAAAGCAAAATAAAAAGTTCATTTTTCGCTCTGAATGATTTTTATTTTCGCTCTTGTACAGACGAAATAGCACCAACTTGCAGTCTTGAACTTGAAATAGATGGAGAAGCAGTTGACAAATATAAAGGCGATGGTCTTATCTTCTCAACTCCAACAGGCTCTACTGCTTATGGAATGGCCGCAGGGGGTCCAATCATACACCCTTCATTAGACGCCATCATAGTAAGCGCTATATGTCCTATGAGTTTGGCAAGTAGACCAATTGTTGTTCCTCCTGAATCTCAATTAGTTATAAAACCAATAAAAGAAAAAAAGCAAAAAATAAAGTTATGGCTGGATGGATCTAGTGGATGCATAATTGAAGCTAATGACAAATGCTTAATCAAGAAATCTAATCATTCAACATCAATAATTATTTTAGATGAAAATCTTTCTTATTATAAAACAATTACTCAAAAACTTCATTGGGCTAGTAGTCTTAGTGAAAGACATAAATAATTAATTATGGGCATAGAAATCGAAAGAAGATTCTTAGTTAAAAATGATGATTGGAAATCTCAAGTACTAATTATTGAGGATTTTAGCCAAGCCTATTTAAATTCAAATTTAGATGATTGGAATATTAGAGTCAGGATAATAGATAAAAAAAAATCTTATATAACTTTAAAATCTTCTATAAATGGATTAGTAAACTATGAATTTGAATATTCTATTCCTATTAAAGATGCTATAGAATTATTCAACTTATCAAAATATAAAATTACTAAAACTCGTTCTCAAGTAAAAATCAACGGAAAAAATTGGGTAGTTGACTCTTTTGAAGGTTCGAATTCTTCTTTAAAAATTGCTGAAATTGAATTAAATTCTGAATCCGAAGAAATCAACATCCCATTGTGGTGTGGTGACGAGATAACTGGGATTAAATCATTAAGTAATGCTGCCCTAGCAAAAACTTCCATTTCAGAACTTTCAATAAGAGATCGAATGAAAGCTGAAGATCCTTAGCAAAAAGGCGATTCGTCCTTTAGATTGTCTTTATTATTGTCCTGGACTTCGCCACGACATTATTCAGCCTATGCAGGAGGTATGACTTGTATGGTCTTTACGACACAGAAGGGATCCTTCGCTTCACTTGTACTGACAAGGAAGCTTGCATTGCCTATGCAAAGTTATTTAATTTGTCATCCATAGACTTTTCTTTAATGCCCTTATCAGAAGTCAGTGAAGACGATGATAATTAGATCTGCTATGAATCAGCTTCATCTGGTAATGAGCAACAATTAAATCCATCCCGACATATCTTTCCGTGATCCATTGCCCAGTTCAATAAAGCGACTCTATTTTTTGAACCTGTTTTTGTAAACATGTTGCTGACATGATTATCAACAGTTCTTTTGCTTATTGTAAGTTTTTCAGCAATTTCTTGGTTAGTGAGTCCATCTGCAACTAATCCAATAATCTCCATTTCCCTAGCAGAGAGTCCCATATGGGACGAATTAGCGATCTCTCCTGTAAACATTCCCCTCACTCTCAACTCATTAATTAATACTACTTAGATTAGGGCCTTTAATCACCGATAGTAATTATCTAGTAAAAAAGACATGTGAAATCTAAACTTCAAAATCGTCTTGAATCTGGCTTATCAGCTATTACTGCTGAAATAATGCCTCCTAGGGGAGGTAATACAGCTTTAGCTCTTTCCAAAGCCCTCACATTAAATAAACTTGTGCATGGATTTAATGTTACAGACGGCAGCCGAGCAATTATGAGAATGAGCAGCCTAGCCCTGTGCAAGCTGCTTTTAGAGGCAAATCTTGAGCCCGTACTTCAATTATCATGTAGGGATAGAAATCGAATCGCATTACAAGCTGAATTACTAGGTGCGCATGCTTTAGGAATCAAAAATATCCTCTGTTTAACTGGAGATCCTGTACGAGTAGGAGACCAATCTCAAGCCAAATCAGTTCAAGACTTCAACTCGATAGAACTTATTGATCAAGTAACATCACTTAACAAAGGTATAGATCCAGTATCAGGTTTTTTACCTGATGGCCCAACTAATTTGTTTCCTGGTGCAGCGGCAGATCCAAATTGCAGAGGCTTTGATGGTTTAAGAAGAAGAATAGAACTCAAAAAAAATGCAGGTGCAAATTTCCTTCAAACTCAAATGGTTATGGATCCCAAAGTACTTGAGCGTTTTTGCAAAGAAATCACTGAACCCATGAAAATACCTGTTTTAGCAGGCGTTTTTCTACTTAAATCAGCTAAAAATGCTCAATTCATCAATCGAGTAGTACCTGGGGCCTGCATACCCCCATCAATCATCTCAAGACTTGAAAGTTCATCAAATCCCATTAATGAAGGAATATCGATTGCAGGAGAGCAAGTAAAAAGTTTTTTAGAAATCGCTCAAGGTGTTCACCTAATGGCCGTTAAAGCAGAAGAACAAATACCTATGATTTTAGACAAAGCAAATATCAATTATTAGAGCTAATAAGATCTGTTCCTAATAACTCAGCCATTGCTTTCTGTTGAGGTGAAGGTTCACCTAAATCCTGTCTGCGAGCATCAGTTATTAACCAATCTAACGCGGCTTCCTGTAAATCAAAATGATCACCTTCTTTACCAACACAATATCTACCAAAAACTAATTTCTCAACAAGTTGTACACCTGGTCCTATTAGTGAATAATCAAAAATTATTGAATTATCAATCGTTGCTCCTTCACATATACAACAACTGGGACCAATCATAGAAGGACCAATTATGGTGACACCATCTTCTATTCTAGTCATTCCTCCAACATATATAGGCCCTTTTACATTTATTTTATCCCAGTTTGCAGCAACATTTAAACCAGTATAGATTCCTTCTCTTACCTGCTTTCCTGGTATTTCAACCTGACGAACATCTCCTTTTAGAACATTTCTAATTGCTCTCCAATAATCAGGTACCTTTCCAATATCAACCCACTCAAAATCCATTGGCAACGCAAAAAAAGGTGCCCCTTCTTCGACAAGTTTTGGAAATAAATCTGAGCCTATATCAAAAGGTTTTCCAGAGGGAATGTAATCAAAAATTTCAGGCTCAAATAAATAAATTCCTGTATTAATCGTATCTCCTAAGGCATTATCAATAGATGGTTTTTCTTGAAAAGCTTTAACACGATCTTCTTCATCAGTTACAACAACTCCATAACTACTTACTTGGTCTTTAGAAACACGTTTAGTGATCAAACTAGCTAGAGCGCCTTTTTCTTTATGTCGTTTTACTGCTTCAGACAAGTCCAAATCAATTAAGGCATCACCACACAAAACGACAAACGTATCATCAAAAAACTTTTGAAAGTCTTGAATTTTTTTAAGTCCACCAGCAGAACCAAGAGCATCTCCGATTAATTCTCCATCTTCAATACGACCTTCAAAACTATATGCAATTTCGACTCCAAATCTTTGTCCATCTCGAAAATAATTCTCAATTTCTTCAGCCAAATGAGAAACATTAACCATAACCTCAGTAAAACCATGCTCCTTTAATAGTTCCAACAGAAACTCCATTACAGGTTTCTGAAGGATAGGAATCATTGGCTTTGGAATCACATGCGTGATTGGCTGAACTCGGGTTCCCTTCCCAGCTGCCAGTATCATCGCCTTCATAGGCGGTTTAACCGAAGTTATACAAGGCCAACATAGAATGCTGCCTCCACAAAGGGCTAGGCAGCAGCCGGCGAGCCATCTGTCACGTCTAAAGATGCAAGAGGCAGCTGTGCAACCATTCCTGGTTCTAAAAGCCTCTTAAGACTTATCGGAGAAAACAAAGAACCTTTTTGATCAATCTCTACTTTTCCCTGAGAGCATAAAAACAATAAAGCCCAAAAAACACCTACTCTATCGGTATCCAAATCATCTGAGGCAGCATTTTCTTTCCACCTTTCAACTAATAATTCAAAATCAACCCAGTGCAAAGCCTGCTCCCAATTGTTTATGAAAATTGCGAGTGCAGCTGTAGTTTCAGGTAATTTTTCTCTATGAGCTAAAGATGAAACTTGAGCAATAACTTCCCTATCACTTAATTTTCTTTGTCGCAACCTTCTACGATTTTGCAACTCATCATTTTTCAAAGATTCTGCAATTGTTTCAAGCTGGTTGATTAATTCTCCAAGAGTTACTGGCCTTCTAAATGGAGGAGGAGCAACGGGTCTTCTAAATAGATGTTTCTCAGGGCGAAGAGGTAATTGAAAACTATCATCTAGCCAACCCTGCTCGCCTAAATCAAAGCTAGTATCATCTTCATCTTCGAGATCAACTGTAAAAATTTCAGACTCAAGCACCTCAGCCTTCAAACCAACCAAGACAGAAGCAGCTAAAAAAGCCTCACTGCTCTGAGCGAGATCAACCTCAAAACTTCCACCATTTTGACTGAAATGTTGTGAAATTTTTTTTGGAATTTCAATGCGCTGTTTCAGTTGATCCAAAAAACCATCAACAACAGGAATGACATCCACATCCCATGGATCAATATCGCCTCTTTCAGCAGCATCTTGCAAGAGACGAATTGCAAGTCTGGCGCCAGAATCTGCAGCTTGAGTTAAAAGATCAACTGGCAATGAGAACTATGAATCTAAAAGCAAGTTATCTCTTTAAAGCATGTAATGCCAGGTGAAATGATTTTCAATCTAAAAGAGGAGCTTCAAGAGTCCCAATTGATAGATGAGGATTACTAATAATTGTTGATTGATCTTTCCGAACCCTTTCAACCGCTAATAAATCTCTTTTTACCAATCCATCAATAGATGAAATATATGTATCAGTCATGATTTTTGGATAAAGACCAATTCCAATAATTGGAACTAATAGACAAGCAATAATATAAATTTCTCTAGGTTCTGCATCTACTAACTTAGCTTTGGATATTAACTTCGCATTTTCTTTCCCAAAGAAAATTTCTCTTAGCATCGACAACAAATATATTGGTGTCAAAATCACTCCAATTGCTGCTAGTGATGCAATCACCACTCTAAACGGAAGGGTATAAACTTCATCAGTTACAAAACCAACGAAGACCATTAATTCTGAAATAAATCCACTCATACCAGGTAAAGCAAGAGATGCAAAAGCACATGCTGTCCATAGAGCAAACATAATCCTCATATTTTGACCAATACCACCCATCTCATCTAGTTGAAGTGTATGTGTCCTGTCGTAAGTTGCTCCAACTAGAAAAAACAAACTGGCCCCTATTAATCCATGACTGACCATTTGCAACATTGCACCACTAGTTCCTAACGAGCTAAAACTTCCAATACCGATCAAAACGAAACCCATATGACTTATGGAGCTATAAGCAATTTTTCTTTTTAGATTCCGTTGGGCAAATGAAGTTAAAGCTGCATAAATAATATTTACCACTCCAAGAACGATTAATAATGGCGCAAATTGAGCGTGCGCATCAGGCAATAATTGTGCGTTAAATCTAAGAAGGGCATATCCGCCCATCTTTAACAATATTCCTGCCAAAAGCATATGAACTGGAGCAGTGGCTTCGCCATGAGCATCTGGCAACCAAGTATGAAGAGGAACAATAGGAAGTTTGACCCCAAAAGCTATTAGCAAACCTGAATAACAAAGTAATTGAAATCCCCTTCCGAAATTTTGCTGAGCTAAATGGGTATATCCAAAATCTGGAATTCCTCCTTGAAAAAATCCCATTGCGAGTGCCACAAGAAGAATGAATAAAGAGCTGCCAGCTGTGTAGATAATGAATTTGGTCGCTGCATATTGCCTCTTTTTCCCACCCCAAATTGCAAGGAACAAATAAACCGGAAACAACTCCAATTCCCAAGCAAGAAAGAAAAGCATCATATCTTGAACAGCAAATACAGCTATCTGTCCTCCGTCCATAGCGAGGATCAAAAAGAAAAATAATTTTGGTTTATAGCTAACTGGCCATGCCGCTAAAACTGCTAAAGAAGTTATGAAACTTGTAAGCAAGATTAATGGCATTGATAAGCCATCTGCACCAACAGACCAAGTCAATCCAAGATCAGGCAGCCAACTGACTTTTTCATATAACTGCAAGCCTTCTTTACTTGGATCAAAACCTTTGAAATATGCAGCGACAGTGATTAAAAAAGTAATTAAAGAAATTATTAATGCATACCATCTAATTTCTTTTCCTTCGCCTTTATCTGGAATAAATGGAACAATTAATGAGCCAACGATGGGAAACAATATGGATAAACTTAACCAAGGGAAATCTGCCGAGATCGTCTCAGAAGTAAGCATTGTGCCAAGATTCAAACTTGTATTGAGAGCGAATTCCAAGAATAGAAATTAATCACCACTTTTTGAGTTTAGAAATTATGAGATTATTGGCACCCTCTAGATAGGGGATGAAACACACAGCTAAAAAAATTATGTAATTATGCTCCCACAACGCCAAAAAGTGCGACAAGCGCAATTACACCTCCAAAAACAATTAATGCGTAAAACTGAGCTCTTCCTGTCTCAAAATACTTTAGTCCTTCTCCACTACCTAGAGTTAACAAACCAGTCAAATTAACAACCCCATCAACCACTTTGGCATCTACTTCGAGTACTTCCCTAGCCAATTTTCTACTACCTCTTACAAAAATTTTCTCATTTATGTCATCTAGATACCATTTATTCTGAAGGAATGAATTAATTTGAGGGTACTTCTCAGAAATAGACACTCCAAGATCAAGCCTTTTTAAGTAGTAAGTCAAGACCGCTAATAATATTCCTCCAGATGAGATGGCTACTGATGCAATTGCAAGAGGTAAAAATTCTCCCCAACTAAACTTTTCTGCTGCTTCAATAGCCTCCTGATGATCTAATAGGTTTGCAAAGATACTGTGCCAAGGAAGTCCTATAAATCCAATTAGAACCGAAGGGATTGCCAAAACTGCCAAGGGTAATGTCATTGGCCATGCGGATTCATGTATTTTCCCAATTACATGATTTTCATGCTCATCATCTCTTTCTTTGCCTGCTAATGAAAGCAAAGAAAGCTGCATCTCTTGATTTTCCCCTCGAAAATCCCCCTCAAAAGTCAGAAAATAAAGTCTAAACATATAAAAGGCTGTCATTCCCGCAGTTAAAAAACCAATAAACCAAAGTATTGGAAAACTGTTAAAAGCTTGACCGAGAATTTCATCTTTACTCCAAAAACCTGCAAGGGGTGGGATACCACTTATGGCAATACAACCAATGAAAAAAGTTGTAGCCGTAATAGGCATTTTCTTACGTAAGCCCCCCATTAATCTCATGTCTTGAGCAAGAATAGGTTCATGCCCCACAACATCCTCCATAGCATGAATAACTGAACCAGAGCCAAGGAATAACATAGCCTTAAAACAGGCATGAGTGACAAGATGGAACATCCCTGCGACTGGTGCTCCACATCCCATTGCAAGCATCATGTATCCAAGTTGAGAGACTGTGCTGTATGCCAATCCTTTTTTCAAATCCATTTGTGTCAGTGCTATTGAAGCTCCTAAAAAACAAGTAACTGTTCCAATAATTGCAATGAATAAACCAACAAAAGGAAATTGGCTAAACAAAGGATCAAGTCTTGCTACTAAAAAAACACCTGCTGCAACCATTGTCGCGGCATGAATTAGAGCAGATATTGGAGTTGGACCTTCCATTGCATCAGGTAGCCAGACATGCAAAGGGAATTGTGCTGACTTTGCCATTGGTCCCATAAAAACGAGAATACAAAGAGTCAAAGCCGCCCATATTGGTACTGACCCAGAACTAACTGAATCTGATAAACCCTCCGCTATTCCATGAAAATCAAAACTACCAGTTGCCCAAAACAGACCCAAAATCCCTAGCAATAATCCAAAATCACCTACTCTATTTACTACAAAAGCCTTTTGAGCTGCATGAGCAGCGCCATCTCTGTCGTACCAAAAACCAACTAATAAATATGAACACATACCAACTAATTCCCAAAAAACATATATTTCTAACAAATTTGGACTAACTATTAGCCCCAGCA
Organism: Prochlorococcus marinus XMU1408; assembly: GCF_003208055.1. Classification (NCBI taxonomy): domain Bacteria; kingdom Bacillati; phylum Cyanobacteriota; class Cyanophyceae; order Synechococcales; family Prochlorococcaceae; genus Prochlorococcus; species Prochlorococcus marinus. The sequence goes on along the minus strand of NZ_QJUE01000001.1, from coordinate 208,191 downwards.
TTGAGCTACTGAATAGGGCTAGATAAGTAAAAAAGCGAACATACCCAGGGTCATGTTCCATATACCCATGGGAATAAATCATTACTAAGAAAGCAATCGTAGTAACAAGTGCAAGCATTACTGCAGCTAAGGGGTCAATCACATATCCCATAGGCAACTCAAAAGAACCCGCACTTGCCCATATGAACAAGTGTTCTACAGGAGGCCGTCCTGAAAGCTGCTCTGCTAAAACTGCATAGCTTACAAATGCTGAAGCACCTACTGAAGATAGAAGAGTTATTGCGACGGGTTTTCTTGAACGATTAAAAAGATCGTTAAAACTAATTAATCCCAAACCAATCAATACTGCCCCGCAGAGAGGAAGAAGTGGAATTAACCAAGCAAAATCGGCAGCCGAATGCATCCAGTTAAAACATATTAAAAAGAGTTTAGGCAATTCTTGCTAGTAATTCAGTTAAATCAAAAGAGAGAAATCTCTGCGCCCCAACAGAAATAAATTTATGGGACCACCAGAAAAAAAACACTGCAATGAGAATGCCCATTTGAGAGGGTCTAAGAAATTCTTTTATTTGTAATTTTTGTCGTCCATCCAACACAGCCAAGAATGGAACAACTGAGGTTTTTTTCTTAACATCCTCAAATTCTTTTCCAAATTTGATGCTAAGTCTCCTATCTCCATGCCAAATAGCAAATAAATGATGCGCAATTAATCCCAAACAGGTTACGAGAGTAAAACTTGTGCCTATCCATAGTAAATGTGCAAAGCACCAAATAATTTGACCAATTGCCTGCGGATGGCGAGTGACCCTAATAATTCCTGAGGCATAAAGTCTTACTTTGGGCTTCAGGACTGCGGGAATTTCTAATAGGTTGTAGGTGGCTGGATATAAAAAGAGAAAGCTGATTGCACTCAAAATCCAAATCAAAGGAATTAGTTCACTTACCCCTTGAAAATTCCAAAATCTAACTCCATCGTAACGATGAGCAATAAAAAAACCAATTAAAATAAAAGCCGAGGGGATACTTGCAAAGGCAAAAATCAACCTCCATGCTCTTGCACCAATTACACTTTCAGCTTTTTCCCTTAAAGCTGCTCCACCACTATGAATAACGGCAAAACTAAATAAAAGTAATATCATTATAAAACTGGAACTATGGGTATCTAAAAATGTCATTAGCTCAAGAAAAAGCGTCTTAAAAAATTATTAGATCCATACCGGATCAACAGTTGGAGTTGTTTTTCCCTACATTTTATTTTAATAACCGCCATGAAGACCTGCCACCATGGCCGAGATTCCATTCACTCTTGACCAACTAAGAATCCTCAAAGCGATTGTTGATGAGGGAAGTTTCAAAAAGGCTGCTGATAGTCTCTTTGTCACTCAACCTGCTGTGAGTTTGCAAGTACAAAACCTAGAAAAACAACTTGAAATTGCAATATTCGATAGAGGAGGCAGAAAAGCTCAATTAACTGAAGCAGGAAAACTTCTTTTAAATTACTGTGAAAAAATTTTAGGAGAGTGCCAAGAAACTTGCAAAGCCATAGAAGATTTAAATAATCTCAAAGGGGGTTCTCTCATTATTGGAGCAAGCCAAACTACTGGAACCTATTTGATGCCAAGGATGATTGGGCTTTTCCGACAAAAATATCCAGAAGTTTCAGTTCAACTTCAAATTCATAGCACCAGAAGAACAGGATGGAGCGTAGCAAATGGACAGATCGATATAGCTATTATTGGAGGCCAACTTCCATTAGAGTTAAACGAATCATTAGAAGTCATTCCTTTTGCGACTGACGAATTAGCTCTTGTTTTACCTACTAATCATCAATTAGCAAAGTCAAAAGAACTCAAAAAAGAAGATTTGTATAGCCTAGGTTTTATAACATTAGATCCTCAATCGACCACAAGAAAAGTAGTGGATCAACTCCTATCTTCTTCAGGGTTAGACGTACAGAGATTAAATATTGAAATGGAATTAAATTCTTTTGAAGCCATCAAGAATGCAGTTCAATCTAATCTAGGAGCAGCTTTTCTACCAGTGGTATCAATTGAAAGAGAACTTTCAGGAGGAAGTATTCACAGACCAACTGTCGCAGATCTAGTAGTTAAAAGAGAGCTAAAAGTAATCACAAATCCCGGAAGGTATTCATCTAGAGCTGCTGAAGCATTTATCCAAGATATTTTACCCTTATTTGCAAGTCCGGTTTCACCACTTGTTAATATAAAAAATTAAAATTGTATAGCCTCTTTATTGATACCAACAGCATCTTCTTCAGCACCTTTAATTATAAATTTATTTTCATTAACATCTGCTTGATAAACACAACGTACAATTGGCTGATCTCGAATTGAACCTATGTAAGCAAAAGTATTCATTCTTTGTTTACACTCTCTTACATCTTCATTGTTTATAGCTCCTTGCTTTTGTAAAACAGTCCAATTTTCTCTTCTAATCACACATCCTGGTTGAAGAGCTGGTTGAGTTACAAAACTAGTAGAAGGATTTAGGGTGGTATACATCTCAATATCTATAACAAAAGCACTTGCACCGTATTGTCTACAAAAATCTGGATCTGGAACTGCCATATCTAACTGTTGCTGACTTGCAATATTTCCTTGTCCACCTGAGGTAGTACTTGTAATCAGGCTACCAATACCAACTCCAATCACCAAAACCCCAGCCAAAATTGCAATTGAATTAGAATTAATTTTTATACCTCCACCTCCACCTCCATTTGGTGGACCTGATGAATTAAATCGACTTCCTCTTGATTCATATTGATTTCTTACATTTGAATCTCTTCTAGAATTAAATCTATTTCCTTCTTGTCTTCTAGCAAGATCTGATCTTCTACGAGATGAGGGTCTCCGATTGTAAGGGTCTTGATTCATAATAATTCTTGCGTCCGTGGTAATCCCATGGAGTAATTCATTACTCTACTATTGGGGTTATAACTAAGTTCTCCATCTTTAAGCAACTTCCGAATAAAGTCTTCAAGCAAAGATCCAATTTTTCTTAAACTGTAATCGCTCAATTCATTATCAGCCTGTGAATCAACTAATTCACGAAAATAATCTTGCACTTTTTTTATAGATTGATCACTCCAAATAAATTCATTATCAGGATCGATATCTAAAGTTAAATGTCCATCATCCAAAATTAAATCATTATTTTTGAGTACTGCTGTAAATATTCTTACGTGACGGGTTGTGCATTTGAGAATGGTATCGCTCATGAATTTAAAACAACAAACCGAAATTTATACTGCAAATTTAACGACCTTAGCCCTAGTTGGGTTGGGTTAATCACTAAAGTTGTTAAATACTCTTTTATTTAAGTATGCGTGTAGCAATTGCTGGAGCTGGACTTGCTGGACTTTCATGTGCAAAATACTTAGCCGATGCAGGTCATACACCATTCGTTTATGAGGCAAGAAACGTACTTGGTGGAAAAGTTGCTGCCTGGAAAGATGAGGATGGAGATTGGTACGAAACTGGATTGCATATCTTTTTTGGAGCATATCCAAACATGCTTCAGCTTTTTAAAGAATTGAATATTGAAGATCGACTCCAATGGAAAAGCCATTCAATGATTTTCAACCAACCAGAAATTCCAGGGACTTATAGCCGTTTTGATTTCCCTGATCTTCCTGCTCCAATAAACGGAGTGGCAGCTATTTTAAGCAATAACGACATGCTGAGTTGGCCAGAAAAAATTTCGTTTGGACTAGGGCTTATACCCGCTATGTTACGTGGACAGAATTATGTAGAAGATTGTGATAAGTACTCTTGGACGGAATGGTTAAAAAAACAGAATATTCCAGAAAGAGTAAATGATGAAGTTTTTATAGCAATGAGTAAAGCCCTTAATTTTATAGGTCCTGATGAAATATCTTCAACCGTGTTGCTCACAGCATTAAACCGCTTCTTACAAGAAAAAAATGGGTCAAAAATGGCATTCCTTGATGGAGCCCCACCAGAAAGGCTTTGTCAGCCAATGGTTGATCACATAAGAGCCGCAGGAGGAGACGTATTTTTGAACAGTCCACTTAGAAAAATCAATTTAAATGAAGATGGAAGTGTTGAAAATTTCTTAATAGGCAGTGCCAAAGAATCAAATGGGAAAGAAATTGAAGCCGACGCATATGTAAGCGCAATGCCAGTAGATATTTTTAAAACAATTTTGCCTAGTAAATGGGCCTCTAAAGATATATTTCGAAAACTTGAAGGACTCAAGGGAGTTCCAGTTATTAACATTCATCTTTGGTTCGATCGAAAACTTACCGATATTGACCACTTATTGTTCAGCAGATCACCACTACTAAGTGTTTACGCTGACATGAGCATAACCTGCAAAGAATACGAAGATCCAAATCGTTCGATGCTTGAATTAGTTTTTGCTCCTGCCAAAGACTGGATTAGTCGAAAAGATGAAGAGATCATTGATGCCACAATGAAAGAATTGATTAAACTTTTTCCCATGCATTTTTCAGGAGAAAATCAAGCCAAATTACGAAAATATAAAGTAATAAAAACTCCACAATCGGTCTATAAAGCTGTACCAGGGTGCCAAGATTTAAGACCTGATCAAAAGACTCCCATTAGAAACTTTTTCTTAACCGGTGATTACACAATGCAGCGCTATTTAGCTTCCATGGAAGGTGCAGTTTTAAGTGGAAAGCTATGCGCATCAAAGATCCAAACATCAACTGACATAAGTTCTTCCAAGTCTTAATGTATAAACAATCTTTTTCAGAACTGCAATTCAATAGAAAATTGCAAACAAAAAAACCTACAAATTTTTAATTTTGGCCCAGTCTTCTTTGAATCTAGAGGATGCCTACGAGGCATGTAGAAAGGAAACTGCACTGTGGGCTAAAACTTTCTACCTAGGCACAATGTTGTTGCCCCCTGCTAAACGCAAAGCCATTTGGGCTATTTATGTTTGGTGTCGCAGAACAGATGAGCTAATGGATAGCAGTGAAGCTCAAAAGAAATCTAGGAATGAATTATCGGATCGACTGAATAAATGGGAAGACAAAACAAAAAAAGTATTTGCTGGGAACACCGAAGATGATCTTGATGCAGTATTGGCTGATACTCTTCAAAAATTTCCTCAATCTATTCAGCCTTATATCGATATGATTGAAGGCCAAAGAATGGATTTAGATAAAACAAGATACAAAACATTTGAAGAACTTGAACTCTATTGTTATCGCGTCGCTGGAACAGTTGGTTTGATGACTCAAGGAGTAATTGGAATTGATTCTGCCTATACATCAAATCCCAATAAACCATCTCCTGATACTTCACAAGCTGCAATTGCTTTAGGAATTGCAAATCAATTAACCAATATTCTTAGAGATGTTGGAGAAGACAGAGGAAGAGGGCGAATATATTTACCATTAGAGGATCTAGCTAAATTTAATTATTCAGAAGAAGAACTAATAAAGGGAACGATTAATGATAATTGGAAAGCTTTAATGTCATTTCAATTAGCCAGAGCAAGAGATTGGTTCATTAAATCTGAAGAAGGCATCAAATGGCTCTCAATAGATGCACGGTGGCCCATATGGACCTCTTTGAGGCTTTACAGCGGAATACTAAACTCAATTGAGAAATTAGATTATGACGTCTTCAACAATCGTGCATATGTAAAAGGATGGGTGAAAGCTTTAAACTTACCCATCTCTTATTTGATGACTATCAACGATGAAAAATATAAACTTAGAACACTAATTAATTAAATATCTATACAGGGGTTTTTTGATTAGCTAAAAGTTCCTTCAGTTTTGATAATTCTCCAGCCCATCTTGGATCTGGAGCTTCTTTAATTGGTGCATCACTATGTACAACTTTCTTAACATCTTTACGATTTGAGCCTTTATTTCCGTTGTTGCCATTGGCTCCTCTTCTTGAGTTGCCTGAATTTGAATCTTTACGCTCAGAACGTTCAACCCTCAATTTATTACCATTAAATTCGTGACCATTTAATTTCTCAATAAGTTCATTGGCAACATTTTCATCTTTAATATTTGCGAAACCAAATCCCCTACAAGCCTTGGTATCTCTATCGAAAACAGCTTTAAATTTGATTCCATCTCCTATAGATGCAAGGAGCGATTCAAGTTCTTTAACATTAAAATTTTGCGGCAAATTGCCGATGTAGAGGCGGACACTCATGTAAGAAAAAGGGGATAAGAAGACGCCGGCATACGGCCGAGATTAATTTGATTTGTGTGTAGTTAATCACAAAAAGGGTGAATTCTCTAGGGTCCATTTACGAGCGACCTCTAAAGCCTCTTCTTTTGTAAAGAATCGTCCATAAGCTTTTCCCTTGGCAAGATGTCTCATTAGTTCTCCCAAAAAGGGGCCAGGAGGTATCTTCAAGGCTTCCTGAAGCAATGAACCATTCAAAGGTGAAGAGGGGTGAAAGAGAGGGTCAGAGAGGTCTTTCCAGCGTTTCAGCCAAGGATTTATATATTTGTCTTCCAAAAAAAGCATCAGAGATGGTAAATCCTCTTCCAAATCAATGTGAAGTTGAAACCTTTCATCTTCTGAAAGTTTATCTAAACCAAAGTTGTTAATTTTATTAACCCAAAACCTTAGATTCTTGCATCTTTTGATTTGATTCTTACTAAATGTCAAACTTGATAACCCCTCATCACTAAGTAAACAAATTAATTTTGCTAAAGGACTGCCATTTTTGAGCTCTTGAGATACAAAAAACTTGCTTTTTAGCTCAATTGGAGGAACCTGATCTTCATACCAATTTTTCAATAATTTTAGTTCTAAATAAGTTGTCCAAACTGAAGGATTCCATTCTGAATTAACTATTTTTAAAATCTCCATTTTTATCCTTTCAGGTGCAACATTACTTAATTTATCTACATTATTTTTTAGAAATTTTTTTGTTTTTCTATCTAAGACGAAATTTAATTCACACATTAATCGAAAACCTCTGAGAATTCTTAATGGGTCATCAATTAAATTCTTCTCACTTATTGCAACAATCCTATGAGTTTTCAAATCATCAATTCCTCCAGTTGGGTCAAAAATCTCTGGTTTTTCTTTAAGCCTTAAAGCAATTGCATTAATCCTGAAATCACGCCTAAATAAATCATCTTTAAGATTCCCACCTGCCTGACTAGCGAAATCAAGAGTCCATCCATTAACAACTAATCGAGCAATATCTCTTTTTTCATCAAGCCTTATTAAAGTTGCATTAATCTTTTTAGATAAATTTTCGCTGAACTTAATAGCACTTGTTGGTATTACAAAATCTAAATCAGGTTTTCGACCCAATTTGTTCAACAAACCATCTCTAACAGAACCTCCCACTAAAGCACTTCCAGGAGGTAAATCAGCCAATGATATTGGCCAATCTTTTAGATTTAAATCTCCAAAAAGATCAATTGATAGTAATGTATCCTTAATTATCAAAATATCACCAGGTTTTTATCTAAATAGTTATGTGCATCTGTGTTGATTGTGCCTGGGTAGATAGATGCAAGACTTACTACACAGTCGAAGAACATCACGGAGTCAAACACCTTTCTCAAAATCCAGATTTTCAAGGAACTAATCCAAAAATACATATCAATATTTTGGATATGCCTGATAGCAAGATTGGAATTGAATGGGATGTAAGAGGATGTGATAGTTTTCAACTAGATCAAGGCAAATGGAGCAGGCTTCGTCCTGGAGAAGAAATTCCAAAGTAAAACTATAATAAATTCATTGCAAAATTTCTATACTTCAAAATCAAAATATTTATTAGCATTACATAGCTGTTCAGAATCTTTTGGTATTGCAGTTAAAGATACAGAGAATCATGAAAAAATAATAAAAAGCGAAGTATTTAATATTGGGAGATCATTATCTAACAAATTATTTAGTTGTGTAGAAAAAATACTCCCCAAAGAGTTTTGGACTCAAATTATTCGAATTTCAGTTGCAAAAGGTCCTGGAAGTTTTACTAGCACAAGATTAACTATCTCAATGGCTAGAACAATTGCACAACAAGTTAATTGTTCCTTAGATTCAATAAGTTCCTTTCATTTAATGGCATCAAGACTTTACAAAGATCTGAATAAAAGCCAAATATATTATCCTTTTTGGATTAAAGATACTTTGCCAAGAAGAGGAATAGTTGCTGGTAAATATAAACTTATTAAAATCCACAAAGAATCTAATTACCATGAATTTAATGAACTCATTGCTCCAAAATTAATAATCAATGAAAAAGAAATTAATCCTGCAATTTATTCTTCTAATAATGTAGAAAAAGATATTATTTCACTAATAGAATTTTCTCAATACTGTCAAACTCTTAAAATTAATTCTAACTGGCAACAAACACTACCCATTTACCCAACTTCACCAATAGATCATAAAAAACTATAAATTCTAATATTTTAAACACAAAATATGGGTAATTTAATTTGATATGTTTTTTATTAAACCTTGATCCAGCATTGAATTTATAGCTATTTGGATTTCTTTAGTAGTTGATTTCAACTCTTCTTTTTTACGTGTTGAAGGAGGTTGAATTAATTTGCCAACTTTTAAATGAATAGATACAAATCGTGGAAAAAATGAACCTTTTGGAAAAGCTCTATGACTATTTACAATTGCCACAGGCAAAATAGGACTACCAGTCCTTGCAGCCAGTAGAGCAGCCCCTGCTTTTGGATCATTCACTCTTCCATTATCTTGTCTAGTTCCATCCAGAAATACACCCGTAGCCCAACCTTCAATTAATCTATTAGAAGCTGTTCTTAAAGCCTCTCGATCTCCAGCTCCCCTTTTAACTGGATAGGCTCCACAGGCAGAAATTATGAATGACAAAATAGGTACTCTAAAAAGTTCAGATTTGGCCATGAAAGCTACTGGGCGTCCCAAAGCATGACCCAAAATAGGAGGATCTAAATGAGAACCGTGATTTGATACCACTACAACTCCACCAGTCTTGGGCAAATTCGAAACTCCTATTGTTCGCCCTCTAAACAAAAATCGAAAAATCGGGAAAACGAATAAGTAACTTACGCAACCATAAACAAAACTTTGTCTAGGAGTGTTTTTATTACTTGTTCCATCGTGCTCAAAAACTTTTAATTGTTCCAAAATCAATATCCCAAATCACTTGCATTTGATATTTGACTTGTGAGAATCCCTTTCATAGATCTTTTAGCAAGACCACTAAGTACATTCCCAGGACCAATCTCAACCATTGTAGTTACTCCTTCATTTTGCATGACATTCATAGTCTCTCTCCATCTAACTCCAGTAGTCATTTGTTTTTTCAAACGATCCTTCAATACTTCTCCTTTTAAAGTTGGAGTTGGATCCACATTGCTTAAGATTGGAACTTGAGCATCAAGAAAAGTTAATTTATCAAGTTCCTCAGCAAAGATTTTAGATGCTTCAGACATGAAAATCGAATGAAAAGCACCTGAAACTTGTAAAGGTATAGCTCTTTTACATTTTAATTTATTAGCCACTTTACCTACTGCATCAGGAGAACCAGATAAAACAACTTGAGATTCACTATTGTCATTAGCTATTGCCGCCCCCTCAGTTTCTCTAATTAAATCATCGAGTTCATTTCGATCAAAACCCAAAACCGCAATCATTGAGCCTCCTCCTGCCGCTGCCATCAATTCCGATCTTTTTTTTAATAACAACAAAGCAGACTCCGCATCTAGAACCTCTGATGCGTAAAGACCCACAATTTCTCCGAGACTATGTCCCGCAATTACTTGAGTCTTCCTCTCTTGTCTTTTTAAATCATCAACTAGTAGTGACTCAACAACAAAAAGTGCAGGTTGAGTATTTCTCGTATCGTTTAAATCAAAGATTTCTTCATTAGTAATACCTTCCCCACTACAAATTTTCCACAAATCTCTTCCAAGAATTTGAGAGGCCAAATCAAATCTATCTCGAGAGCCAGGCAACTCAAGTAAAGAATTTGCCATACCTAATTTTTGAGAACCTTGTCCAGGGAAGACCCAGGCAATAGACATGATTTCCTTTATTAATTTTTTACAGCCTAATAGGGACCATGCCAATAAAACAAAGCCGCTCCCCAACTCAAGCCAGCACCGAATCCACTACAAGCTATTAAATCGCCTGACTTTATTCTTTCATCTCTTACTGCCTCATCAAGCATTAATGGGATCGTTGCTGCAGAAGTATTTCCATAGTGTTCCAAATTTGAGAGCACTTTGTCGGATGGTATGAGAAATCTTGAAGCAACAGCATCAAGAATTCTTTGATTAGCTTGGTGCAATAAGAGCCAATCTATACTCTCTGACTCAATTTGATGTTTATCTAAAAGTTCTCCAAGAATGATTGGAACTTCTTTAACAGCAAACTTGTAAACTTCCTTTCCCTCCATTCTGATTGGCAAATATTCGCCTTTTTGATAGGTGGCTCCTTGAACTAAATCTAAAAAAATATTTGATTGAGAAAGATTTAGACATCCTCCTCTACTTCCATCAGATTTCAAATCATATCCTATTAAGCCATTATCATTTTTATTTGCCTCAACAGCTACTGCTCCTGCTCCATCTCCAAACAAAACACAAGTCTTTCTATCATCCCAATCAACCCATTTTGATAATTGGTCTGCTCCGATCACAACTGCCCTTTTCATAGACCCAGAAGCTAAATACTGTGAAGCAGTTACCAAAGCAAATAAAAAGCCACTACAAGCTGCTGTCAGGTCAAAAGCTACTGCATTAGACGCTCCCAAGTTTGATTGAATTTTAGGCGCCGATCCAAATAAATCTTCAGGAGTAGATGTTGCAAGAATTATTAAATCAATAGTTTTTTCATCCCAATTAGCCATTTTTATAGCTTTCAATGCAGCATCTGAAGCCAAATCAATCAAAGATTGATTCTCTCCAATAACCCTTCTTTCACGAATCCCAGTTCTACTTTTAATCCATTCATCATTGGTATCTACTCTCTGACCAAGTTGGTCATTATTGATTATCTTTGGAGGAGTAGCACTTCCACACCCCACAAAAGATATTCCTGATTCCGATTGAGAATTACTAATCAAATCTAAAAAAAGCCCCTCATTTCATAAGTCAATCACATGCTAGGACAGTACCAATTAGACCTTTAAAACTTCTGGTTGATTTAAATCAGCCAAATCATCCATTACTCCATGGCTTGCAGCTGAATGCATCACTCTTAAAGCACTTAAAACAGATAAAGCTTTACTACCACCATGCCCAATAACACAAATCCCATTAATACCTAAAAGCAAAGCTCCACCGTGTTCGGCATGATCTAAACGTTTTTTTATTCGTTTCAAATTATTTCTCAAAAAAGCAGAACCTACTTTGCCTCTTCGCCCTCTTGGCAACTCTGCTCTCAACACTCCCAAAAGAACACTACCAACTGACTCTAAAAATTTCAGCAAAACATTTCCTGTAAACCCATCACAAACCACAACATCAAAATCTCCTGAAAGAACATCTCTTCCTTCACAATTTCCAGCGAAGTAGAAACGTTCTTCTTCATCTAACAGTTTGTAAGTTGCTAGCGAAAGATCATTACCTTTACAGGACTCTTCTCCAATATTCAATAATCCTATTCTTGGCTTATCTACTTGCAAAACATCTCGACAATAAATATTGCCTAGAAGAGCAAATTGATGCAAATAAGTTGGCTTGCAATCCATATTTGCACCAACATCTAAAACCAAAACTGGTTGTCCAGGATCTTTAGTTGGGAATAAAGCCCCAATTGCTGGACGATCAATACCTTTTAAACGACCCAACTTAAAAATGGCTGAGGCCATCATTGCTCCAGAGTTTCCAGCTGAATAAACACCCATTGCTTTGCCATCTTTAACCAACTTCATAGCAACATTTATGCTGGCATCCTTTTTTTTACGCACTGCAGTAGCTTCCTCATCCATACCAACTGAGATACCACTGGGAATTAATTTAAAATGCCCCTCATCTATAGCTTTATCAAGAGATTCTTTTAAGCCAAATTCAATTGCTGCTTTTTTTACTTTTTCAATTTCACCTACAAATTGAATTTTCAGTGGAAGCAGTGACAAAGATTTCAAACACCCATCAAGAATTGCTCCAGGGGCAAAATCTCCTCCCATTCCATCTACAGCGACCCATATCCTTTCTGAAGCTTGAATTCCAATTTTCTCCTCTGTACTTTCACCTCCCTGCAATCTTCTAAGAGGGTCAAATACAAATGGTTCTAATGTGCTCCTAGCAATTGAACCTGCACTTGTAACTACAGAACCAGCATTGGAAACGACTGTTCCAGCAACATTACTTGCTGCAGTAGCAGAGCTTGTTGCAGTGTCTACAAGACTTGTCACTGCAGAGTTTCGCCTATACCAAATAACCAATCGTCTTATTGCCTTAGAACGATTAGTTTTATTATTGAGGTGATTTTTTTCCACTGAATTTATGATCCTTCAGGAATCATAGAATCGACAATTCTCTGAAAAAGATACCCTGTTCCTCTTGCCGTAAGAATTAATTCTGGATTTGCTGGATCATCCTCAAGCTTTGATCTAAGCCTAGAAATATGAACATCCACTACTCTTGTATCAACATGCCTTTCAGGTGTATATCCCCAAACTTCTTTCAGAATCTCGCCTCGACTAAAAGGTTCTCCAGAACGACTGACAAGAAGTTCTAAAAGGCTAAATTCCATGCCTGTTAATCTGATACGTTCATCATTTCTATAAACCTGACGCTTATTTGTATCAATCTTTAAATTCATAACTGCAATAACACCTGAATTAGGCAGTCCAGCTATTTGCTCTTTTTCAACTCTTCTCAAAACACATCTAATTCTGGCTTCTAATTCTTTTGGACTGAATGGCTTGACAACATAATCATCTGCACCAAGCTCTAAACCAGTAATTCTGTCTGCAACATCCCCCAAAGCTGTCAACATAACTATTGGGACATCCGATTCCTTTCTTAGTTCCTGGCAAACCCCATAACCATCTAATTTAGGCATCATGACATCAAGCACAACTAAATCAGGCTCACAATTTCTAAAAAGATCTAGCGCCTCATTGCCATCACAAGCTGTAACGACCTGATAGCCAATCATGGATAGGCGAGTTTCTAGGATCCTCCTAATACTTGCCTCATCATCGGCTACGAGGATGGTTTCCTTTGAGGTACTAGTGGCCGTCATTTTTCCTTAGATTTGGCGGCTGCTAAAAGATCTTAAATGAGGGTGCACCAAAAATTAAAGATCACTTTCTTTATTCAACTACAACCAACTTCCTTTTTACAACTAAGTGTCTCGTTCTGTCTCTATTTATGTCTGTCAAAGTTGCGGTGCTCAAACGAGACAATTCTTTGGCCGCTGCAACAATTGTGGAGAATGGAATTCAATAATAGAAGAAAAAATCAATCAAAAAACAGATAAATCTATTTACACAAAGATTAATTCTGCTACAGAAAAATCTCCATATAGATCAGAGCCTATAAGCCATACAAAAAACCAAATAATTAACCGAATTCCTAGTGGATATAAAGAATTTGACAGAGTGCTTGGAGGAGGATTAGTCCCTGGATCGCTTGTATTAGTTGGTGGAGAACCTGGTATTGGGAAAAGCACTTTGATTTTACAAAGTGCTACTGCAATGGCTCATGAAAGATCAGTGCTCTATATAGCCGCTGAAGAATCAGCTGAACAAGTAAAACTCAGATGGAATCGAATTGAGAATTCTCAATCCAATCTTCACTTACTTGCAGAAACTGATCTAGAGCTAGTGATAAAAGAGCTTAATTACTTAAAACCTGCAGTTGCAGTTATTGATAGCATCCAAGCTTTACACGATCAAAATTTATCTAGTTCTCCTGGATCAGTAGCACAAGTTAGAGAATGTTCAGCAGCTTTACAGCAAATTGCCAAAAGAGAAAACATATCTCTTTTAATAATTGGCCACGTCACTAAAGATGGAATGTTGGCGGGACCAAAAGTTCTAGAACATCTTGTTGATGCCGTACTCACTTTTGAAGGAGATAAATTTGCTACTCACAGACTACTTAGAGGTGTAAAAAATCGATTTGGCGCCACTTCTGAATTAGGAGTCTTTGATATGCAAACAAATGGATTATCGGAAGTATCTAATCCAAGTGACTTGTTTTTAAGTAAAACCTCAGCTCCTGGAATTTCAACAATTGTGACTTGCGAAGGAACAAGGCCATTAGCGATAGATATACAAGCACTTTTAAATCCCACTAGTTATTCCAGCCCAAGAAGAACTACCACTGGTATTGAAATCAATAGGCTGCATCAGATTTTGGCAGTTCTAGAAAAAAATATGAATTTATCACTGTCGAGATACGATTGTTATCTTGCTGTGGCTGGAGGATTAGAAGTTGAAGAACCTGGGGCTGATCTAGGGATAGCTGCCGCAATAGTTTCGAGCTTTAAAAATATTGAACTTGAAGAAGGTATCGTATTTATTGGTGAAATAGGCCTAGCTGGTCAATTAAGATTAGTTAGGCAAATGCGACAAAGAATTAATGAAGTTACTCGACTTGGATATAAGAAAATAATTATCCCAGATGGAATACATACAAATGAATTTGAAACAAATCAGAACTTGGAAATAATAAAAGTATCAAATATAAATCAAGCTTTAATTGTTGCGTTAAATAATATTTGATCAACAATGAATTTATTTATAAATAAACATCAACATTTCCTCTACCTGTCGTCTTGAGCCAATTCTCTATATCTAAATATCCTCCAGGATACAGGCGAACTGCTTTACTCCATACTTCGGCAGCTTGGTCAAACCATATATCCCCTTCATCTTGATTACCATTTCTTTGAGCCATTCTGCCTCTTTTTTCATAAATTAAACCCATATTTTTTAAGCAAGATGGCTGCTTGGGATTTTGTCCCAAAGCTTTTTTATATGTATTTAGGGCCCTCTCTTCATCTCCATTACTCATATAAATTATTGCCATATTTTTTAATGTCTCACCTCTATCAACTTGATTGTCTTCAAGTTTTAAGCTCTCCTCATAATACTCAAGAGCCTCTGAGTAATCTCCATCATTTTGAGCTGCTAAACCTTTTCTATAATAAAGATAGGCTTCCTTTTCTTTAGAGGCGATTGGCATCACTTTCACTATTCCTTCAGCCATTTTCGTGAAAGCCTTATCAAGAAAATTGTCTTTGTTTTGACTTCGAGGCACAATTGAACCAACATCAATACATATCATTCTATCCTGCCTGAAAATAAGAAAAAAGGATAGAATTAATAAAACTAATTTTCATGTATTAATAAATTATTAAATAAATGCAAGATGTTTTTTATTTATTAAATTTAGAATAAGTACTAGAAATTCATATTCCCTTGAGCAACAAAAAGATTGCCCAAAGCAAAAATTCAATTCTGCTTGATATAGATGGGATGAAGTGCGGAAGTTGCGTTCAGGCAGTTGAAAAAATAATTAAAAGTTACCCCAAGGTAAATAATGCAAGCGTTAATTTAGTGACAAAAACTGCTTTTATAGAAATTGAAGAGCCTAATCAATCGCTTACTGACCTAATACAAACTCTTACATCTAAAGGTTTTCCTTCAAAAGAAAGAGACTATCAAACAGTTTCTAAGAATATCGAATTAGAGACAAACGAAAATCTAAATTTATGGAATAAATGGCGACAATTAATAATTGCCACTTCATTACTAATTCTCTCTGGAATGGGACACTTAGTTGAGGGACAACAAATATCTGTCCCAATTATTGGATCATTACCATTTCATGCTGCACTAGCAACATTTTCTTTACTTGGACCAGGAAGATCAATTTTAAAAGCAGGTATAAATTCAGCAATGATTTTCACACCGACAATGGATACTTTAGTCAGTCTTGGTGTGTTGAGTGCTTACATCGCAAGCATAATTGCTTTGATTTGGCCAAGAGTTGGTTGGCCATGTTTTTTCAATGAACCAGTGATGCTGCTTGGATTTGTCTTGTTAGGTCGTTTTTTAGAAGAACGTGCTCGAATCAAAACAGGCACTGCATTAAAAGAATTAGCAAAATTACAACCTGAAACAGCAAATTTAGTTTTAGAAAATAATGAAACTCGTGAAATCAGAATAGGGGCGTTAAGACCAGGAGAAAAGATCCAATTATTAGCCGGAGATAGAATCCCAGTTGATGGATTAGTTATAAAAGGAAATTCAGCGATAGATATCTCAAGTTTAACTGGAGAATCTTTACCATTAGACGCATCCCCAGGCACCAAACTCCCTTCAGGTAGCTTGAATTTAGAATCAACAATTACTCTAGAAGTACAAAAAATAGGTTCGGAAACAGCAATAGCTAAAATAATTAGTTTAGTAGAAGAAGCCCAAGCCAGAAAAGCGCCGATTCAAGGATTAGCTGATAAGGTTGCAGGAATTTTCTGCTATGGAGTTACATCACTTGCATTTATTACTTTTCTTTTTTGGTGGAAGATTGGAACAAAAATATGGCCAGAAGTTTTAGAGGTTTCTAATTCAGGTTTTATGCAAAGTCATCATTTGCATGATCATTTAATGAATGCAGCTCAAACACCAATTGGTCTCTCATTTCAATTATCGATAGCTGTTTTAGTTGTTGCTTGTCCATGTGCTTTAGGTCTTGCTACTCCAACAGTAATAACTGTTGCCTCAGGGGAAGCTGCAAAAAGAGGTTGGCTTTTCAAGGGGGGTGATGTAATTGAAATGGCATCCAAAGTAAGTCAAATCATTTTTGATAAAACAGGAACTCTCACAATTGGAAGACCTTTAGTTGTGGGCTCCTGGGAAAACCAAGACACAACAAGAAAAGAAATGCTGAGATTGGCAGCAAGCATAGAGCAAGATAGTAGACATCCGCTTGCTCAAGCAATTATTCAAGAAGCAAATAAAAAAGAAATCATATTAGAGCAAGTTTCATCCTCAATGACATTTGCAGGGAAAGGCTTATCTGGCAAAATCCAAGATTTAGATGGATTAATAAGAGTTGGAACTCCCGAATGGATAAGGAGTGAAGGAGTTGAATGGAATGAAATTATTGAAGAAAATTTCAAGCTTTCAAAAAGTAAATCTCAATCTATAGTTGCAGTTGCTATGGAGGAAAAATTATTAGGATTTTTCTTAATTGATGACCAGATAAGGAAAGATGCTTTCCTTTCAATAAACAAATTGCGCTCTAGAGGCTTTTCACTAAGTTTGTTCAGTGGTGATAGAGATTCAGCAGTTATATCTTTAGGAGAAAAATTAGGTTTTAGTAAAAAACAAATTGAATGGCAAATGTTACCTTCAGACAAGCTAGATAAGTTAAACGATTTAAAAAATAAGGGTTTAGTTGCAATGATAGGAGATGGAATTAATGATGCTCCAGCTCTCGCCGCTGCAGACTTAGGAGTCGCTATAGGGACAGGAACTCAAATAGCACAAGATTCTGCTGATCTTGTTTTATTAGGAGAGAACTTGGAAGCATTACCAAATTCTTTACAACTATCGAAACAAGCAATGCTTAAAATAAGACAAAACCTTGCATGGGCATTTGGATACAACTTAATTGCTTTACCTATCGCAGCAGGACTACTTTTACCTTCCTTCGGCTTATTACTTTCTCCTCCATTGGCGGCTTTACTTATGGCTTTGAGCTCAATAAGCGTTGTCTTTAATGCTTTATCTTTGAAGTCAAAATGAAAGGGAAGTTTATTGTTGTTGAGGGTATTGATGGCTCTGGAAAAACTACTCAAATCAATCAATTATCAAAATGGCTTAGTGGCACTAATTTCATTCCTGATAATAATCACTTAATTATTACTAGAGAACCAGGAGGAACTCAATTAGGGCAATCTATTAGATCACTTCTACTAGATACTTCTATCGAAAAAACCCCAGATTCGATTACTGAACTTTTACTTTATGCCGCCGATAGAGCTCAACATGTAAATGAGATTATTCGTCCATCTTTAAATAAAGGCGATTGGGTAATAAGCGATAGATTTTGTGGATCCACAATTGCTTATCAGGGTTATGGTAGAAAATTAGATATCAAATTAATTAAAGATCTTGAAAGGATTGCCACTCAAGGCATTTCTCCAGATATCACATTTCTATTAGATATATCAGTTGACGAAAGTATAAAAAGAAGAATAAGTAGAAAAGACGATCGAATGGAAAAAGAAGGTAGAGACTTTTTATCAAATGTATCTAAAGGCTTTCAGGAATTATCTGAGGAGAATCATTGGAAAAAAATATCTGCTATGAAGTCTAAAGATGAAATTATATTCGAGATGAAATCTGAGATCAATAAGTTATTAAAAGATAGATAAAATGGATGAATTTAATAAAATATATGGTCAAGATTTAGCAATTCAAATTTTAAAATCTTCTATTTCAAAAAAACATATTTCAACAGCATATTTATTCTCAGGTCCAGAAGGAGTAGGAAGAAAAAAAACTGCAAAAGTTTTTATTCAATCAATTCTAAATACAAATCCTGATAAAGAAGACACCAAGAGGAAAATAGAAAATAATAATCATCCTGACTTATTATTTATAGAACCATCTTATATGGTTCAAGGTAAAAGTATTTCTCAGGAAAAAGCAAAATTAGAAAGTATAAATATAAAATCACCAGCTCAAATAAGACTTAATCAAATTAAAGAAATAATAGAATTCTTAGCCAAGAAGCCATTGGAATCAGAACGAAGCATTGTGATAATTGAAGATATTGAAAAGATGAACGAATCTGCATCAAATGCATTATTAAAAACCCTTGAAGAGCCAAACGCAGGATTATTTATTCTAATAACCCAACGGCCCGAGAAATTATTATCAACCATTCGATCAAGATGTCAAATAGTACCTTTTCTACGCTTAAATGATGATCAAGTAAGTACAATCATTAAAAGCCTAAAAGTCGTTCAAGAAATAAATGATATAACTAAAGAAAAAGTTAAAGAACTAATTGCCTTTTCATATGGATCCCCAGGGCGATACCTAACAAATATTCAATATTGGTTAGGTATTTCAAATGGTTTGCGAGAAAAGCTAGAAATGAAATTAACTAATCAAATTGAAGTATTAAAACTAGCAAAAGAAATTACCGATGAACTAGATATAGATCATCAATTATGGTTAATCAATTTCCAACAAAATAGAATTTGGGAAAGAGAAAAAAATTCAACTCTTATCAAAAAATTCGAGCAGCTTAGGCAACAATTAATAAGTTACGTACAACCAAGACTGGCTTGGGAAGTAGCTTTATTGGAAATAAACTTTATTAATTAAACAGTGACCCTTTCATCAGTATTTTTTTTTGAAGAGCTCTCTTCTCTTGCTTGCAATATTAAGGGTTGAATTTCATTTATTTTATCCCCAGTTGGTAATTCCAAGCAATATCCAGCACCATAAACAGTTTTTATGAATTTAGGTTTTCTTGGATCAGGCTCAAGCTTTGTTCTCAAATGTCTTACATGGACACGAATCGTTTCAATATCATCATCAGGTTCATACCCCCAAACTTCTTTGAGAATTAGTGAAGGTGCAACTGTCTGGCCATGCCTTTGCATTAAACAATGCAGCAATTCAAATTCCAAGTGAGTTAAACGCACAGGAGCTTCAAACCAAATCGCCTCAAATCTTTCAGGGACAAGAGTAAGAGGTCCATAATTGAGTATTTCTTGCTGATTACTACTTCCTAAAGGAGCACGATTAGTTCTTCTTAATAGAGCTTTTATTCTGACTTGTAATTCTTCTAAATCAAATGGTTTTGTTATGTAATCATCAGCACCTGAGTTAAATCCCGTGACTTTATCTTTAATACCACCCAAAGCCGTAATCATAAGTATTGGTATTCCCGCTGTCCTTTCATCTCTTCTTAGGCGCTGGCAAAGGGTTAAACCATCAACCTTTGGAAGCATTAAATCAAGAAGAATAAGATCAGGAGCATATTGCAAAGCTAGAGCTTGCCCCTTAATGCCATCCTCAGCTCTTTGAACATCAAAACCAGTATGTTCTAGATGCCCTGCAACCAGGTCTCTCATGTCCTGGTCGTCTTCAATAAGTAAAATGCAAGGCTTCATTAATAATTGCCAAAGTAACAAAAAAGTACTCGCAACAGCGATTACTAAATATTTGTATGATTCTCTCAAAATTTTGTTTTTATTGCAGAATTCGAAAAATCCGGTTATCCATAGCTTAATCCGCAGGATCATCTGCTATCACTGATTTTTCATAAGATAAAAAACTAAAAAAAGTTCTACTGTCTTTAGAAAGTCTTCCAATTCGAAGGTGTTTCTGTTAAGGATCTCTGAAAACTTGCTTAGAAAACGCACATAAAAAGCTTTCCTTGGAATATTTATTTCCTCTTGTCGATTAATAAATAGTTTTTGAATCTAGAAAATTCCAAAAAATTTATATGACAGTCAATCAATGATTTCAATTTTTTTTAAAAACTCCCCGGGCGGGATTCGAACCTGCGACCAATCGGTTAACAGCCGATCGCTCTACCGCTGAGCTACCGAGGATTACAACATTAAGAACTTAACCTTGCCAGCTACCTAAGGGCAAGTGATTTTAATTGTTGGAACACTTTTGAACCAGAATCCCATTTTCCAATAGCTCCATTTTTAAGTATTGCCGCACCATCACAGTAAAACAATTCCTCTAAACGATGAGTTACCCATATTGCAGTAATTGGATCAGTTGAGGAACTTGTTAACTTCTTCACAACTTTTAAGACTGACTTTTGACTTTGAGGATCTAAAAGAGCAGTCGGCTCATCAAGTAAAAGTAAATTAGAATCACTTACCACTGCACAAGCAAGAGCTAATCGCTGCTTTTGTCCTCCACTAAGGGTATGAATAGGTCTATCTAACATTTCTCCTAAATCGACTTTTTCAAGGGCTGATTGAATCAACTCAAATAACTTACTTTGAGGAATAGTTTTCGGTACACAAAGGATCAACTCACTTTTACAAGTTGGCATAAGCAATTGATGGTCTGGATTTTGAAAAACCAATGATGGCTTCAAAGAACAGAAAACTCTTCCACTTTTAGGTCGAATTACTCCAGTTATTAGGCGAAACAAGGTACTTTTACCACTTCCATTTTCTCCTACCAACATCCACAACCCAGGTTTTTTAATTGAAAACGAGCATTGATCAATAACATTGACTCCATTGGGCCAAGAAAAAGAAACTTTATCGAATTCCAAATCGCCAAACTCAGTTGGTTTCAAAATTGAATAACTCCCATTTTCTCTTAATTTTCAAGTGAAAATCCAGGACGTTTACTACTGCCACCACTACTTGTTTTTTCATAAATTTGTATAGCAATAATTTCACTTACTAGAACAGTAATTTTTTTATCCTCAACTTTTTCACAGGTCAATTCTAAAAGCCTTTGATTACCTTTCTGAATAGAATCTATAACTTCAGAATAAACTCGTTTAGCATCTTCATGCTCTTTCCTCTGAACTATCAAAGGTAAAGGGCTTAACTTAATAGTAAGCTCGATACAATACACTTTAAAAAAACTAATAACTATTTAATTCTTGCAAAAAAAATCAAAATAAGTGAAAAATATGTTAAAAAAATAATATTTAATTTATTCATTGCATGTATAAAGATCCCAATCATTAGTTTCCTTAATAACCTTGCATTTAGTCTGAGTTTTCTTGTCAAAACTTTTTATTTGTTTTTGTGCATACCAATTTAAACTTGGACGCTCAAAGCTATTACCAATATAAATTTCTTGATTAGGTAAGTCAGATATCAATTCAGCTACTGGTCTTACATCCCAATTCTCATTTATTTCCCATAACCAAAATTTTGAACTTACAAAGAAGATTAAGCCAATTACGCTTCCTAGAATTATCCCCAAAAAACCAATTTTCCTAATATTCTTTCTTGAATTTGATAGTAATCGTGCCCCAATCAGCCAACCAGAACTTATAGAAAAAATTATATTAAAGTATTCTTCTCCCCAATTTAATAAGTTGAATTTCAATAGTAAAGAGAGAATCAATAGAGATAATCCAATGAAAGATATTACATAAGGGATTATGCTTAATATTTTCCTAGCAAGAACATAATCATAATCTTTTCTGTTAATTAACCAAGCAATTGGTGGACCACATAATAAAGCAAAAGGCAACCAAAAAGGATGTATATACCAAGGCAATTGCAGTTTCAAGGGTAAAATACTTCCAGCAATAATTATTTGTGTACTAAAAGCCCAAGTTCCCCAACGAGTATGCAGATGAGAAAATGCCCATACAACTCCAATTGGCCATACAAGAATCCAAGGCCATCCTCCTTCAAATATTTCAATTACTGGGACTAGAAAGCCAAGCTCACTACCAGAACCTTCTTTAAACAAAACTCTTCCTGCACCATCACCCCACCACATCCATAAAGCTCCAGAGCCATAGGAAAATACATTCCATAAATGCCAAGCGAAGCCAGGGATTAGGCCATAAAAAAACCATCCCCATGAAAGATTATTGAAATAATTTCTTGACCTGTTTTCCCAAATCAAAGGTAATAAAGACGCTAAAAGTGCAGGAATAATTACAGGGGCCTTGAGTAAAAGCATGAAACTACAAGCAAATCCAGCTCCTAAAAACTTAACTTTGTTTGACCTGTTATTTTCTATTGATGATAAGCAAAACCATAAAAATGCAATCGCACTCAGCTGTGTCCCATCCAACATTGCCATTCGTCCGTACCTAACAATTGGCAATAAAGTCAATAAAATAGCTGATGTAGTAATACAAGAAATTCGATCTTTAGGCCGTAAATTCCATTGAATCAGCCCTCCCAAAGGCACAACAAAAGTAGAAAAAAGTGCTGGAAAAAATCTTATACAAAACTCGGAAGGTAAAAATTCAATATTATGTTGAAATTTTTGCCTAATCCAGATAGCAAAAGAAATTATCCAATGCAAACCTGGGGGTTTATTCAAATATGGTTCATCCCAGATCGAAGGTAGCAATCTATCTAGTCCACTTTTTTGGTTCAATTCCAGCGCTACTCGAGCAACTGTTGCTTCGTCAAAATCTCTCAAAGGCAAGTTCCCAAGAGAAATAAATGCAATTACACAAGCTATTGTCCAAAAAAGAAAGATCCACAAGATTGGAGGTCTATAGTTTTGGGAAACTCTCTCAGTCAATACCAAAAAATTATTCCATCTATTTATATCTCTAAAAGGTCAATAAAGCTTTTGAAAAAAAAATATTCAAGCATTATTGAATAAGAGTTGAATTCTTAAATAACTTTTTTACCTCGAAACTGATACCAGTTTTTTATAAGATGATGAAAATTGCTAATGACATAACTGCTCTAGTGGGCCAAACACCTCTGGTCAAGCTAAATCGATTACCTAATGAATTTAATTGCAAGGCGGAAATCGTCGCCAAATTAGAAAGTTTTAACCCAACAGCTTCAGTAAAAGACCGCATAGCTGGAGCAATGGTGCAATCAGCCGAGAGAGAAGGCACAATCAAACCTGGTCAGACTGTATTAATTGAGCCCACTAGCGGTAATACTGGTATTGCTTTGGCAATGGTAGCGGCAGCGAAAGGATACCGACTAATCCTTACAATGCCTGACACAATGAGTACTGAAAGACGTTCTATGCTCAGAGCATTTGGAGCAGAGCTTCAACTAACTCCTGGGAAAGAAGGGATACAAGGCGCTATTCATCTAGCCAAAGAATTAGTAGCATCGATTCCAAACTCATATTTACTTCAGCAATTCGATAACTTATCGAATCCTGAAATTCACGAAAAAACTACCGCCGAAGAGATATGGAAAGATTGCGAAGGAAAACTGGATGGATTAATTGCTGGTGTAGGAACAGGAGGAACAATAACTGGTTGTGCAAGATTTTTAAAACGAAATAATCCTAAAATTAAGGTTTTTGCTGTAGAACCATCATCTAGTCCAATACTCTCAGGAGGTAAATCTGGAACTCATGCAATACAAGGAATTGGTGCTGGTTTTATACCTAATGTATTAGATATGAGTCAACTTGATGAAGTAATACAAATCAGTGATGATGAAGCAATGGAAATAGGAAGGAGGCTTGCAAAAGAGGAAGGTTTACTAAGTGGAGTAAGCAGTGGAGCGGCAGTAGCGGCAGCGCTCAAGATTGGTAGCAAATCTGAATTTGCCAATAAGCGTTTAGTTGTTATTTTACCTAGCTTTGGAGAAAGATATCTTTCGACAACTATGTTTACTTCTATTCCTGCAAATCCAGTTAGAGGAAATGAGTATCTCTAAAAAATAAATAATCTTTTTAAATGACTAGCGACCCATATCAAATATTAAAAGTTCATCCCAAGACAAACCTCCAAGATATTAAAAAGGCATATAGAGAGCTTGTAAAAATACATCATCCAGATAAAGGAGGAGATATAAAAGTAATGCTCGAAATAAATGCTGCATGGGAAATATTAAAGACAAAGCACAAGAATAATAAAGTAAATAAAATTGATAATTGTAATGCTAACAGGGAAACTAGATATAAAAAAGAGACCACTCATTCCTCGCAATCTGAAGATATAAAAACTTGGTTTAAGAATATTTATATCCCAATCGATAAATTACTTGGTCAAATAGTTAATCCTTTACCAGCAAAAATCAGAGACTTGTCAGCAGACCCTTATGATGAGTTATTAATGGATACTTTCTGCTTATATCTTGAAAAAAGTAAAAGCAAAATTAATAAAGTAAAAATAATATATACCTCTATTGCAAGTCCTTCTCTAATTAAAGATTTTAGCTTAGATCTTTATCATTGCTTATCACAAGTTGAGGACGGTCTTAATGAATTAGAGCGCTACACTATGGGTTATGTTGATAATTATCTACACGATGGCAAGTCAATGATTGCAGAAGCAAAGAAAAAAAGAAAATTCTTACAAACAAATAAAAAAGAATGGCTTTTTAATAAATAATATTGATCACATAGTTACTAATATGAAACTATGTGATCAGAACTTATCCAGACATCAGGAACAGGTCTCCTCCACCTAATTTGACAATAATCACCTTTAATAAGTAGTACCTCTCCTGGACCTTGAAAAATATATTCAGGTAAATTATTATCACTTGCTTTAGATTCTAAGCTATTTAAATATTTCACACGATCGACTTTTATAAGATCTCCTTTTCTGAATTTCTTAATTACTTTTGGAGGTGATTGTGAATCATCTACTTTTGCAGGTTGATCAGACATGTTAAATAATCAAAAAAAGTTAAATGACTTCATTCAAAGGTTTAAACGAAGAATAACAGTTAATACAAAATAATAAAAATCATGTCATTAAGAAATTGAAAATTCTAGTACCCCAATATTCTTGAATGAAAACTCCATAAGTTAATGAAAATCCCTTTAAGCTAAGCAAATATAACTGAAGAGATCATGAAATTATTTCTTACTGGTTGCACTGGCTTCATAGGACGAGAATTAATTCCTTTACTCATTAGTGAAGGCCACAAACTCACGATCATATCTAGACAATCCGAAAAAAAAATAAAAATGACAGTTAATAGCTCAGAGATCAAGGTTATTCAAATGAATCCCGCTGACTCTTCTTCTTGGAATAATGAAGAATTGCAAAGCTCGCTTCAAAGCTGTGAGGGAGTAATAAACCTTGCAGGCGAGCCAATTGCTGAAAAAAGATGGACTGACGAACATTGCAAAGAGATTACCAATAGTCGCCTAGAAACAACTAAAAATCTGATTCAAAACCTTCGTAATCTAAAAAAATCCCCAAAAGTCCTAATTAACGCTTCTGCGATTGGTTTTTATGGCTCACATTCTCAAACTGAATTTACTGAAGAAGATATTCCTGGTGATGATTACCTAGCTAATTTATGTCAAGAATGGGAAACTATTGCAAAAAACAAACCAAGAGCAACTCGACTTTTAATTATAAGAATTGGAATTGTATTGGCCAAAGATGGAGGAGCACTTGGAAAAATGCTACCCATTTTCAAAGCTGGTCTTGGAGGTCCTATTGGAGATGGAAAACAATGGATGAGCTGGATACATAGAACAGATATTTGTAATCTGATTAACGAAAGTATTAAAAATTCGTCTTTTTCAGGTGTAATAAATGGAGTTGCACCAAATCCAGTAAGAATGAATGAGTTTGCAAGTTTACTTGGCAAAGTACTTGGAAGGCCAAGCCTTTTGGCGGTGCCAGGTCCAATACTAAAATTAATTTTAGGAGATGGAGCACGTGTAGTTTTAGAGGGACAAAATGTACAATCTAAAAAATTTAAAAAGCTAAGGTTTAAATTTATTTTTCCTACAATTAATGAGGCTTTAAAATCAATATTAAACTAAATATTCTAATCAATTCTTATCATCTATTAAAGATCTAACCATCTTTTTATTTTTAGTAACGTCTTCCAATTAGGTTTTCGTGAAAGACCATCTTCAAATGATTCTTTTAATTCTTTTTCTAATTCAGGAAGAACCAACATAGCTCTTTTAACATAATCAATATGATCTCTAACTCCCTTAGAATTTGTTTCTAATAATGCAAGACTCAAATTTATCCTTGACTGTGGATCTTGTCCATTGAGTTTCACTGCATACCTTGCAGATTGCAAGGCTTCCTGAGGCGAATCACATAAAAGTTGCAACCAAGACAAGCATGTCCATGCAGCAGCATTATTAGGAGTAGTAGAAGCTATTTTCTGAAAATCTTCAATCAAATCCTCTGCTGCTGTCCCAGCTTTATAGCGTTGTAGTGATTTTTCAAAAAAACTTTCCTCTGATTGATCCATTGTTAATTTAAAAATTCTATTGGTTAAATTTAAACTGCAAATGAACTGCCACAGCCACAAGTTTGTGATGCATTAGGATTAGTAAAGTTAAAGCCTCCACCAATTAAATCTGTACTGAAATCTAACTGCATACCATATATATACAAAAGACTCTTTGGATCACAAATTACTTTAAACGAACTGCTACCAACTGAATATTCATAAACTTCATCATCTTTTTGAATATCATCAGCAGACACAAAGTCCATTGTGTAACTCATACCACTGCATCCTCCCGAACGAACTCCTACTCTCAATAACTTTCCTGAGCCTTGTTCTTTGCAAAGTCTAGACAACTGATCCAATGCAGAAGTGGTAATAAGTACTCCTTTACCTCCTTGAGCTTTATGAGTTTTTGGTGGCGCGTTTGATTCACTCATTTAGTTTTCTGAACTTTAATAACACTCTATTAATTATATTCGATTTTAAAAGTGCCAAAAAAGAGTTTTTATTCATAGAGTTAGTGTATCCATCTAATTAAACGAGTGAAAATCGCAATAATAGGTGCAGGTTTAGCAGGATTGACTGCTGCAGTTGACCTTGTCGATGAAGGCCATGAGGTCGATCTATATGAAGCAAAACCATTTATGGGAGGCAAAGTTGGAAGCTGGGAAGATTCCGATGGCAATCATATAGAAATGGGTTTGCATGTGTTCTTTTTCAACTACGCCAATCTGTTTGCATTAATGAGAAAAGTTGGAGCATTTGAAAATCTTTTACCAAAAGACCACACTCACCTTTTTGTTAACAAGGGTGGTGAAATTAAATCACTTGATTTTCGATTTTTTGCAGGAGCTCCTTTTAATGGTTTAAAAGCCTTCTTCACTACACCTCAATTAAATTGGATTGACAAACTAAGGAATGCTCTTGCTCTTGGAACAAGTCCGATAGTAAGAGGGCTTATTGACTACGAGGGTGCGATGGAAACAATACGATCCCTAGATTCTATAAGCTTTCAACAATGGTTTCTCAACCATGGTGGCAGCCTAAATAGTATCAAAAGGATGTGGAATCCTATTGCATATGCACTGGGATTCATTGATTGCGAAGCTATTTCTGCAAGATGCATGCTTACCATCTTTATGATGTTCGCTTCGAAAACAGAGGCATCCAAGCTCAACCTATTGAAAGGCTCACCCCACAAATGGCTCACCAAGCCAATACTCGATTACATTGAACGAAAAGGCGGAAGACTTCACCTAGAGAATATTGTTAAAGAAATTCATTCAGAAGATTCAGACCAACCATCTGTTACCGGAATAACCCTGCAAACTCCAGAGGGTGAACAAAAAATTCAAGCAGATAAATATCTAGCTGCTTGTGATGTGTCTGGTATAAAAAGAATAATTCCTAGATCATGGAGACGTTTTAACGAATTTGACTCCCTTTTCAAACTTGATGCTGTTCCAGTCGCGACAGTCCAACTTAGATACGATGGCTGGGTAACTGAGATCAACAATCAGCAAGCTCAAACAAACCTAAAAAGTCCATCTGGTTTAGACAACTTGTTATATACAGCAGATGCGGATTTTAGTTGTTTTGCAGATTTAGCTTTATCAAGCCCAGAAGACTATAAAAAAGATGATCAGGGCTCGCTACTTCAATGTGTTTTAACCCCTGGAGATCCTTGGATCACCAAATCCTCAGATGAAATTGTAAAACATACTGACTTACAGGTAAGGTCCCTTTTTCCCTCTTCAAGAGGTTTAAAGCTTTTATGGAGCAATGTGGTCAAGGTTTCTCATTCTCTCTACAGGGAGGCTCCTGGAATGGAGCCATACAGACCAGATCAAAAAACTTCTTTTAATAATTTCTTCTTAGCAGGCAGTTACACAAAACAGGACTACATTGACTCTATGGAAGGAGCAACAATGAGCGGACATCTTGCTGCTTCAGCAATGCTCTCAAAGTCTGTTTCACTAGCAAAAAATTCTTCGGTTGCTTAAGAAATGGGAAAGTGGCTTGATCACACCGTAATCAATGAAATCCATGCACCAGTTGAACTTGTCTGGAAGTTTTGGAGTGATTTAGATTCAATGCCTTTGTGGATGACATGGATTGAGTCAGTTAAGACAGTCGATGAAAAGACCTCGACACTTCCCGATTTAACGGAGTGGACACTGGCAGCTAATGGCTTTCGTTTTAAATGGAAAGCTCAAATAACAGAAAGAGTAGAAGCAGAGAAATTGGAATGGAAATCAGTTGGTGGTCTACCTACTAAAGGTTCAGTACGTTTTTATAGTGAAGAGAGCTATAAGACTGTTGTTAAATTAAAAATATCTTATGAATTACCCCAAGTTTTAGCAAATCTGATGAAAGCAAATATTCTTGGAGGGATGGTCACAAAAGAATTACAAAAGAATCTTGACGGATTTAAAGAACTCGTCGAAAAATCATCATAAATTTAACTAAAATTTATTTCTAGACAAGCTTGTAATAATCCTTCAAGATCATGCGGAGTAGCCTCTTTATCAGGTTTTCTAATAAGGTTTTTACAGCTAATAGTTGTTTGAGGTCCAATCGAAACAAGTTTAATCTTTTCAATCAAATTTAACCAATTCTCACCAAAATATTTTTTCAATAAGCTGACAGTATTAATTACTGTTTTACCACTAGTAAAAGCAATAATATCTATTTTTCCACTATTCAAAGCATCTATAGTCTTTTGAGGTATATCTTTAGGGCAAGAAGATTCATAAGCAGCTACTTCAGTAACCTCTGCTCCTTTTAATTTGAAAGAGTCAGATAATATTGATCTGCCACCAGTTTGCACTCTGGGAATAAATAGTTTTAAACCTTTTGGATTCTGAGGGAAATATTCAACCAGGCTATCTGCAACAAAGCTAGGAGGAACAAAGCTAATCTTTGCATCTATATCTGATAACAAAGCAGCTGTTTTTCTTCCTACAGAGGCAATTTGAATAGTCTTAGAAATTTCCGACAAAGATAAGCCCATTTCTTGCATTCTATGTTCAACATTTCTCACACCATTTGCACTCGAAAAGATGATCCAGTCAAAGGTAGAAATTTTCTTTAAAGCATCATCTAAAGGAGCCCAGTCATCTGGAGGTCCAATAACTAATGAAGGAAGATCAAATACCTCAGCTCCATTTTTTATAAAAATCGCACGTGCCTCTGAAGTCTGCTCTTGGGCACGGGTAATAATTATCTTCTTGTCGGTTAAAGTCATTTCTGTATGCTTCATTCCTATTAAGTCTAAAGAATAACTATGCAGTCATCTAGACAATAATAAGGTTTTTCTTAAATACTAATTTCTTGATTAAAAAATTTTTAATCAGTAAATTCTTTACTTAATTTTTTATCAATTTCTTTTTGAACTATTTTTAATTGCAAAATACGGCTTAAAATTTGATTTTGTGCTTCCTCTATTTGACTAGGGCTATAAGCCAAAGGAATAGATTCATGGATAGTTTCTTTTATTTTATCATATAAATAGGGACATCCATATATAACAATTCCTGATAATCTTTCCTCAATTTCTAAATTTTTTATAGCATCTAACCAATGATCATTATGATAATCTAATCCGATGAATGGCTTACCTCTTACAAAAAGCTGAACAAGAATTTTACTATTACCAAGTTGCCTCAATTCTAACAATTTTTTATTAGTTTTTGTCCATGGACTGATACCAAAGGGATGTATAATTAAATTTTTAAAACCTACTGCCTTAGGTAAATCTAATGCAGGAAAAAATTTATTTGATACTTGATCAAAATTATCAATTTGTATAAGATTAATATGATTCACCTCAGCTTTAATAGTACTTTCTTCTCTGATGAAAATTGATTTTTTTATTATAGAATCACTAAATCTAGAAACATCTAACAAAAATTTATTCTTTATATCGTCATTCCTAAATTCTTCTTTTTTAAAATCCTTTTTATTACTAATTAAATCAAGTTGTTTTTTTCTTCTTTCCCTAGATATATGTAACCTTTCTATAGAAATTTTTCCTGAATAAAAAGCATCGGTAAGAGAATCAATTGCCTCATCAATATCTTTTGGCATCATAATCAAATCAATTCCTGCATCAAATGCCAAGACTGCAGCCTTATCACTACTATATTTGTTAGATATTGCATTCATAACTAACGCATCGCTGACGACTAAACCATCGTATTTAAATTTGATACGTAACAAATCAGTAATCAGTCTTTTTGAAAGTGTTGCAGGGTAAATAGGATCAATCTTTGGAAAAAATAAATGTCCGATCATGACACTATTTACTCCTTGGTTGATTAAAGATTTAAATGGAATCAATTCAAATTTCTCTAATTTAGATAAGTCATTCTGTATTTCTGGCAAATCCAAGTGAGAGTCAACTTCAGAATTTCCGTGCCCAGGAAAATGTTTCGCACAAGTCAGCATTTTTGCTCTAGAGACACCCCTCTGAAAAGCACAAGTTAAACTTTTTACTGTTTCAGGTTCTTCTCCCCAAGCTCTTAGATTTATAACCGGGTTATTTGAATTGTTATTGATATCACAGACTGGAGCTAACAGCCAATTTAAACCAATATTTTTTGCTTCTTTACCAGTAAAATAACCGATTTTCTCAGCAAAAGAAATTGCTAAATTATGATCTTTTTTATAAATCTGAGCGATACCCATTGGAGGAATGAACTTTGTTCCTCCATAAAATCTTTGACCAACACCTTCCTCAATATCAGCACATAAGAGAAGAGGTTTGCCAGACCATTTCTTTAAGACATTGCAACGAACTTCTAATTCTTTTACAGTTCCTCCGAAAAAAATAACTCCACCAACACCCTCTTCTAAAAGTCTCTTTAGATTTGAATTAGATGCCTCTAAGTTAGGATATAAACGTTGTGAATCAAGATTAAATCCACTTGCTCGAACTATAAATAATTCAGCAACTTGTCTTCTAAGATCAGATTTATTCATCAATAATTTTGACAATCTATAAGTCTTTACTTATATCTTTACTTTTACGTTCAAGTTCTAATGAATTTAGAAGGTCTAAAACTGCAGGACCTTTGGTCATACCTTTATCAATCTTGAACACAAGCTCAGGGGATCGTCTCATTTGTAGCCTTCGAGAAAGCTCAGCACGAATAAATCCTTTTGCTTCCTCTAAACCAACTAGTACTTCAGCTTTTTTTTTCTCTTCACCAAAAAGACTTATAAAAATTCTTGCATGTTGCAAGTCCCCTGAGACTTCAACACCAGTAATTGTGATCATAGCTTGATGAATTCTTTCATCTCTAACACCATGAACTAAAAGTTCACTAACTTCTCTTTTTAGTAAAGCTGCTAATTTTTCAACCCTTCTGGAATTAGCCATAACTAAGTAATTGAGACAGGGAAAGCCATAGCCTTTAATAAGAAAATTATTGTCAGAAGTCCACTTAACAACGCCCCAACTAGAGCAATCGCTGTGATCGGATTACTACCTCTTTTAATTAATGGAGAAATGGCAGAAGTGAAAACCCCCAAAACTATTGTGATGAGATATTTGGGATATCTAGAAACATTAGAAAAAAACTCACCCATTTTTCACCACCAAAAGACTGAATTAATAGCTACTCTGCTAACCATTTGAAGGAACATAAAATGTTGGAACTTCATCAATTTAGGCACTCACCTTATTGCTTGAAAGTAAGAATGGCTTTGGCTGCAAAAAAGCTTGAATATCGAACCGTTGAGATAACTCCAGCCATAGGGCAAATAGATATCTTTCAAAAAACAGGACAAAGAAAATTACCCGTACTTTTTGATAAGGAAACAACAATCCATGACTCAAGTTTAATAATACGACACTTAGAGAAAATTGAAATAGAACCAAAATTAATACCAGAGGGTCCAAAGGAAGCTTCTCAGGCACAAATAATTGAGAATTGGGCAGATACAACTTTGGCAAAATCTATAAAAATTGTCTTTTTGGAGGAGCTTTCTAAGAATCCAAGATTGATTCCCTCTTTATTCGCCAACGAAATTTCGGATTCTATGCAAAAAGTTCTTTTTAATATACCTACAAATTTTGCTAGTCAGATTTCTAGATTAATAAACCAGAAAGAGAAAGAATCTCTAAAATCAAATCTTGAATACCTATCAAATTTAATTGTTCAAGAAAGTTTTCTTTTTGGAGGCAAGCTTTCTATTGCTGATATTTCTGTAGCATCACACTTATCACTACTCAAATTTCCAAGTTCATCTGGAGAAAAGCTTGCTGGGAAAGGTTGTTCTTTATATTTAAATGATCCAAGTCTTCAAAATCTTTTTAAATGGAGAGACTTAATTGAAGATCAATTAGAAATAACTAACCATCATTAGTCTTTCTAAGTAATAATTTAGATTTCTCTGTTTTAATTGGCAAAGAAATGACATTTTGACCAGGTTGATTATAAATTGCCTGAAATTGTTCGCCACAAATATTAAAATCGCTCAGATTTATTTCATTATTTTGATTAGATCTACATTTTTTAAACTCAGTTAATGTTTCGACCTGACTAACCCTGCTGAATTCTGGTGTATGCAAAATTTGTAAGATTAATTCATCAGTTATAAAAATATTATTATTTATTTTTTCTTGCAATCTTCCTATGATTTTTGTCTCTAAATACCTATCTTCAGTTAATTTAGCAACCTGACGATTAGGAGATTTAGGATCATTCTTTACTGATAAAAAACCACCAGTCTTTGAGCTCAAAGCATAAGAATTAGTGTTGTATTCACGGTCGGCAATTAAATTACCAGAGGTATTGTGAATAAATTTAGCTGAGTGAATAATAGGTTCCTGATTCTTATTATTATTCTTACCACCTTCTATCACGCTAGTGACATCCCATACCCCTTCAAACCAATCAGGGTAAATCAAATCATCTTTCAATCCTG
The DNA here is from genome assembly GCF_003208055.1 of Prochlorococcus marinus XMU1408. Taxonomy (NCBI): domain Bacteria; kingdom Bacillati; phylum Cyanobacteriota; class Cyanophyceae; order Synechococcales; family Prochlorococcaceae; genus Prochlorococcus; species Prochlorococcus marinus. The sequence continues at coordinate 174,451 of NZ_QJUE01000001.1, read as the reverse complement.
GACGTTTAATGGAAAAAGGTAAGCGCCAATCAGGCCAATTTGATTTGCGTTCAGAAAGCTTAGATGGTTGAAAATTATTTGTTTCAATAATAGTTTCAGCAAGTACAGAACCTGTGTAAGTAAAAATAATTAAAATAGAAACCAAAAATAAGAAAAATTTCTGTCTCATGTCTGATCCGCTAATTAGAGAAATGGATAATTATGTTGTTTTGGTCCCTGGAGAAAGTGAACAATTCCTGACTAAAGACCAAACTCTTTTATGGCTTCAAACTTGGTTAAATAAATTTGATTCATTACCACTAGATCTTGCATGTAAGTCTTCAATAGAAGAAGCTGCACAACATTTACTTGATACAGCCTGCGACCTAGAAATCAAAACAGGTTTTACAATTCAGTGGTATGCCGTTCGGCTTGAGTCTCCGGATCAATAAGGATACTTGGTAAACGTTCAGCAATCATAGTTGCTACTTCATATGGAGATTGATCCTCAACTTCTATTCTCAAATCTGATTCTAAATACATAGGTTTTCTACTTTCATAAATCTGATTAAAATTATTAGCCAAGTCATCCCCAATTAGTAAAGGGCGTTTCTTATTATCACTTTCTAATCGTTTAATTGAACGTTTTAAATCAAGATCTATCCAAATAACGATTCCTTGATGAAGAATTCCCCAGTTTTCAGGCAGTGAAACTAAACCACCTCCAGTAGCAATTACAAGAGAATGATGTTGGCTAATTTCTTTTAAAACTTGTTTTTCAACATCCCTAAAGACTTTTTCACCATCTTTTTCAAAAATAGATGAAATAGATTGTTTAGAAGCTTTTTCTATAACATCATCAGTATCAACAAAAGCATAATTTATTATTTTCGCGAGAACTGGTCCCGTTTGACTTTTGCCAGAACCCATCATTCCTATCAAAAAAATATTTCGACCACCTAACTTTTCTTTAAGAGTTTGAGGGCTTGATTGGACGGCCATAAAGACAGAAGTAGCTAAAAGTTATTAAGATGTGTTTTGATGTGAAAAAATTATGGAAGCAATCACATCTAATTTCCCTCACGGAGAGGGGAGAAGCTGTGTAATTACAAGGCGAGCCTGCTTCAGCGCAAGTCACCTGTATAGGCTTCCTGAATTATCTGATGATGATAATTCAGCTTTGTTTGGCCCATGCTCAATAGCTCCTGGCCACGGTCATAATTACGAGTTAATCGTAACCATGGAAGGAGAACTGAATAAATATGGCATGGTCTTAAACCTTTCAGATGTAAAACATGCCATAAAAAACGAAGTAACAAGTCAGCTTGACTTTCGTTTTTTGAATGACACATGGCCAGAGTTTGACCTATCTAAACCTGAAGGTTGCCTTCCCACAACCGAAAGTTTAGTGCGTATTATATGGAAGCGCCTTAAATCTCACTTACCCCTAAAATCTCTTCGACTTTACGAAAACCCAAAACTCTGGGCTGACTATCAAGGAAATGCTATGGATGCTTATTTAACAGTTCAAACACACTTTTCAGCTGCTCATCGCCTAGCCAGAGAAGACCTACCACAAACCGAAAATGAAAAAATATTTGGAAAATGTGCGCGACCTAATGGACATGGTCATAATTATTTAATAGATATAACTGTCAAAGGAAAAATAAACCCTAGGACAGGAATGATATGTGATTTATCTGCCTTAAATAGTTTAATTAATGATTTAGTTGTAGAGCCTTTTGATCATACTTTTTTAAATAAAGATATTCCTTATTTTACAAATTGTGTACCTACAGCTGAAAATATTGCATTACATATTTCAGATAAGTTAACTAATCCAATTAATGCAATTGGGGCAAATTTATATAAGATAAAACTACAGGAGAGTCCAAACAATGCAGCTGAAGTATATGCAAGCGTACCCGAATCAAAAATCGATACTAAAGACTCAAAGAATAAGGTCGGCTTGCTGAGATAATTGAAAAAAAAATGGGTTAGATTAGTTTTAGCTTCTAGTATTGATGGACGTATCGCTTATCCAGAAGGAGGAAAAACACAACTAGGTCAGTCTGGTGATCGTTTGGTTTTAGAAGAATCACTTGCTTGGTCAGATGGAATTTTAATGGGAGGACAAACGCTGAGAGATCATCAATCTATTTGTGTCATTAAAAATAAAAACTTATTAAAACAAAGAACATTAGAAGGAAAAAATGCACAGCCAATTGCTCTTATAGCCAGCAATCAAATAGACTTTCCAGCCACTTGGCCTTTTTTTAAACAACCTCTTCAAAGATGGTTGATCCAAAAGCAAGAAAAGAAAAATGAGAGTCTGCTTCATAATGGATTCGATAAAAAAATAAATTTAAAATTCACGTGGCGTGATTCTCTTGATGTTTTATATCAAAAAGGTATTGCGAAAATTGTATTACTAGGAGGCGCAAATCTTATTTCAAATTTTCTTTTAGAGGATCTAATAGATGAATTACAAATTACCATTACGCCTAATCTGCTAGGAGGAGATTACTGCTGGGTTTCATCTGAATTAAGAAACTTAAATACGATAATGAATAAAAAAAATAATTGGATTCTAAAAGAAAGTAGAAAGCTCGGTAATAATGAATTACTTATCAGATATTTTAGAAATAATTTATCCAAAATATAGATTTAGTATAAAATAAATGAAAAATATAAAAATCAAATGGCATGCATCAATCCAAGAAATTCCTAAAATTATTTGGGATAATTTCTTAAAAGAAAATTCAACTCCTTTTTATAAGTGGGATTGGTTAAATGCATTAGAAAGATCAGAAAGTGTAAATACAAAATATGGATGGCAACCATTATTTCTCTCTGCTTGGAGTGAAAATGATGTAATTGCATGTGCACCTCTCTATCTTAAATCTCATAGTTATGGAGAATTCATTTTTGATAATGCCTTTGTTCAACTAGCTCAAGATATGGGACTTCAATATTATCCAAAACTAATAGGCATGAGTCCATTAAGTCCAATAGAGGGTTATCGCTTTCTTTTTGCTGAAGGAGTTAATGAAATTGAGCTCACACAAATATTATTCTCTGAAATTGATAGTTTTGCTAAACAAAATGGTATTCTAAGTTGTAATTTTTTATATGTAGATCCTAAATGGATGAAAGTAGCTGAATCTCTAGATTGCGCTAAATGGATAAACCAACAAAGTTTATTGAGATTGAATGAAGAAAACAATTTTTCTGATTTTTTAAAAAATTTTAATTCCAATCAACGTAGAAATATTAAAAGAGAGAGAGCAAGTATAAAAAAATATGGAGTAAAGGTTCAACCTCTTAGTGGGTCTCAAATAAATGTAATTAATTTAAAAAAAATGCATTATTATTATAAACTTCATTGTTCAAGATGGGGAGTATGGGGAAGTAAATACCTCACTGAATCATTTTTCACTGAACTTACATCAACAGAAATCAAAGAAAATATTATTTTATTTGAAGCAAAAGAAGAAGGAAGTGACAAAACTATTGGAATGTCATTATGTGTAAAAAACGAGAATATGCTTTGGGGAAGATATTGGGGTTCAGAAAAAAATATAGATAATTTACATTTTGAGACTTGTTATTACTCCCCGATTGAGTGGGCAATAGCAAATAAAATAAGATATTTTGATCCTGGCGCTGGGGGGAGTCACAAAAAACGAAGAGGTTTTATTGCTAAACCCAATGCAAGTCTTCATAGATGGTACAACTTAGCAATGGATTCATTAATAAGAGAATGGCTACCAAAAGCAAATAAGTTAATGCTTGATCAAATAAACGCTACAAACAATGAAGTACCTTTTAAGTTTGAAGAGCCAAAACTATCAAATACATAGTAACTTCAGAAAAATTAAAGACTTAATTTAAATGACAGACAACAATTTACTTGATTCTCAGGAGACAGATAAATCGGCTACCGCCAAGGAAGATGATGCCAATTCTAATGAAGACAAACCTTTCTTTGCGCAAGGGATTTTTAACTATAAAGATAAAGGGACTCAAGGTGTTATTACTCTGTTTGGATATGAGCTGACAGCACCAGCAGGCCTGAAAAATCCAGGTATTGTTTATTTATCTTTTATTTTTGTGAACTTAGTTATTTTTTTAATCTTAAAAAGCTTTATTTCAGGATAAATTTTTATGAAGGAATATCTAAAAATTGAATAAAAAAAAATAAGAAGCTTGTGTATCTTCTTTTTAATTTGTAAATTAAAGAAATGAAAAATATAGATCTTCAAAAAGACTTGATTCCCTCAATAAAGCTTTTAGATGATAAATTATCTAAGAGACAAATAGATCTTGATCCAAAAGGTTATTTCTTAATTAAAATCGAACCTCTTACGAATGAGTTAATACTTGAACATTATTTAAACAATATTGATCAAAAAGGTCGAGCTATAGATCCAGAATCAGGAGAGCCAATTAGTTGCAAAACAAAAAATAGGAATCAACCAAGTAATATTTACAGAGGGAAAAGTGCCAAGCAAGTAGGAATTCAAATTTCAGAGGGTCATGGTCCATTCCCTATCAGTTGCTTAGATCATGCCATTTACATTGGACGTGAATTGCAACGAGCAGAACAATGCCTGACGTCCGGTAAAGAATACATTCAAGATTAATAAATTCCTAAGATAACGCAATGATGTTCTATTATTAATTGAGAAATTTAAATCAAATGGGAATTCTTTTTTACTTAGTTTTTGTTGGCGCAGGTCTTGCTGCAGCAATCGTGATTCAAAAAGCCTTGAAAGCTATTAAATTAATCTGAACAAATAAATCACTCTTAATAGTAGAAAATTTATTTAAGCAATTTATATTTAATACCAAATAAAATAATTAAATGGTTCAAAATTATAAAGAACATTGAAATTGATTTAGATAATTCATACATTAAATAAATTCTTCATTAGAATAAAAAATAAATTCAATTATTCAGAATTCTCTTGCATGGGATCTTCAAGACTAAAAAGTCGTCGACGCCTAGATATGGGTTCTAAATGGGCGAGAGTAACAATAGCTATATTATCAACAGTTGGAGTTATTGATACAGGATCAATAACATTGAATAAATGGGGATTAATAGGAAATTTAAATTGCCCAGGTGGATTAGGAGGCTGCGATAAAGTTTTAAATAGTCCTTGGGGTACTTTCTTTCACATAAACGATTTTTCGATTCCATTATCATTAATAGGTTTAATCAGTTATTTATTAATATTATTAATGGCAGTATTCCCATTAATACCTATTCTCAAAAACCAAAAAAGCAATATATCAAAAGTTACATGGTGGGGATCTTTTTACATAGCTACATCGAATTTTATTTTTAGCTTAATTTTAATATCAGTAATGATATTTAAAATAAAAGCTTTCTGTTTTTTCTGTCTTCTTTCTTGTCTTATATCACTTTCAATTCTATTATTAAATATATTTGGAGGTGGTTGGGAAGATTATGGAGTATTGTTTTTTAGAGGTTTTATCATGTCAGTAGCAGTCCTTTTGGCAGGCCTAATTTGGTCATCATCAGTTGATCCATCTACCAAGGAAGTTGCAAACAATGTTCAAGGGATGCCACCTGCTGTAATAGCTATAAGTTCACCTGAAAAAATAAAACTCGCTGAACATTTAACAAAAGAAGGAGCAGTAATGTATAACGCTTATTGGTGTCCACATTGTCATGATCAAAAAGAAATGTTCGGGAAAGAAGCTTCTAAAAAATTAAATTTAGTAGAATGTGCAAAAGATGGATTTAACAATAAAAGAGAGCTTTGTGAAGCTAAAGGTATAACAGGATTCCCCTCTTGGGAAATTAATGGTTCAATTGATTCAGGAGTTAAGAGTCTAAAAGAATTAGCAGAACTAAGTAATTACAAAAACACTAACGATTTTTAAACTCGAAAAACATATCACTTACAGGACGAGTGTGGATGTGCATCCCTTTTACTTGTCGTGTATGACACTGCCAAAAAGGTACTGAATTTGGAAAGTCATCTCTAAAGTGACCTCCTCTACTCTCTTCGCGAAATAAACAAGCCTCTAACATAAGAGCACTCGCCATTTGCCTATTAGTTAAATCAAGTAGCAAATTAAGATCTCTCCTGGCAATTTCATCAAATTGATTAATTGCATTTTTTGACTGAGAAAATACTAAATTTAATAATGGCTCGTTTAAGAGGTTTTCATAATCTCGTTTAACTTTTGCAAGCGCAGCACTCATACCTCTTTGCGATCGATCAACTCCAGCCTCACGCCAGCACAATTGGCGAAGTTTTTCGATTTCTTTTATTAAATACTGTGTTCCTTGTTTCTTTGAAAAGCGAAGATTCACCTTTTTAAAACTTGAATTTTTTACTGATAAATCAGAAGTTTGAAAGTTATTTAATTCAATATCTCTCATTTGATTAGCAAAAACCAAGCATTCCATTAATGAATTGCTTGCGAGTCTATTTGCACCATGAAGTCCAGTACATGCCACTTCCCCTATGGCAAAAAGTCCTGTGATATTTGTTTGTGCTTTTAAGTTTGTATAGACACCACCCATCCAATAATGGGCAGATGGTGCAACTGGGATTACTTCTTTTAAAGGGTCTAAGCCAAGCTCTCTACACCTTTGAAAAATTGATGGAAAACGTGCTTCTACATTCTCAACACCAATAGATTTGACATCAAGACCTACATGATCAACTTTCTGCTTCTGCATTGCTTTAAATAATGCCCTGCTTACTTGATCACGAGATGCAAGGTCTTTCCCTTCAAGTTGGGCTACCGGACTTTCTCCTAGGGAATCCACTAAAACAGCACCCTCTCCCCTTAAAGCTTCAGAAATTAAAAAAGAAGGCGCACCATTCAATTTCAGTGCAGTTGGATGAAACTGAAAAAATTCAAGATCTTCTATTACCGCTCCAGCTCTCCATGCTAAAGCGATCCCCTCACCAGCAGCTTGGATTGGATTTGTTGTGTTTGCAAACAAATGACCTCCTCCACCAGTAGCTAAAACAACTGCCTTAGCATTTATCCAACGCAAAGCTGGTCCATCCAAAACCTGCACCCCAAGACATCTACCTCCTTCAACCCATATCTGAGTCACTCTTATCCCTCTTTGATGAAGAACATTATCTCTTCGATCAACTTGCTCATTAAGAACATCAACCAATGCTTTTCCAGTTCTATCTTTTACGTGAAGTACTCTTCTATGCGTATGAGCAGCCTCAAGAGTTGTAGATAATTTTCCAGAGGTTCTATCAAACTCCATTCCCAGTTTTAAAAGTCTATCTACTAATCTCGGAGCACTCTCAACAAACATCTGAACTGCTTCAGGATCACAAAGACCTGCACCAGCTTTAATCGTATCCAAAGCATGAATATCTTCGCTATCTTCGACTCGAGTAACAGCAGCCATTCCACCTTGAGCCCATCTACTGGAAGAACGCTTACTTGTATTTCGATTTAACAGTAATATTTTCAATTTTGATGGTAGTTCAAGAGAGGTCATCAAACCCGCTGCCCCTGCTCCAATAACAACCACATCCCAATTGCTTGAGTAAAAATCATTTTTAAGAAATCCAGTATTTAAATCCATAAATATTTGTTTTCAGATCAACCCACTTAATTGGGGTTCAAGCAATGTGGTGGCAAAAAATAAACCATCAACCCATAAGGTAGTTGTCAAAGCTGCACTAGACACAAGCCAGGCATCGCAAAAAGAAGGTTCGATTTTTGATTTTTGATTCATCCAATTCGCAATCCAAATAATTAAAAGTGCAGCAATAGAAATTGATATGAGAGAAAATGGTGACAATAACTGTTCCGCCGTCAAACTCAACATTTTGGAGGCTTCTGAGAAGGGCGCTTCAACAATTTCAGGCCATGCCTTCATGACTCCTGTTAAAACAATCATCAAGTCAGTAAAAGCAGTTCCTAATAAAGATGCTAAATAAAAACTTGATCCAATTTTCCATTTAGTATTTAAAAGACTTGCCGCTATTGGCAAAGCTATGGACTCAACAGGCAAATGCCAAACAGGATGAGCCCTAAGCCATCCCCAGAAAAGACATCCTCCTAACCAACTCCAACTCACGCCAACCAATAGAGACCCCACAGAAGTCCATTTGTAGGTACTAAAATTTTGTAAATAAAAACCAAGAAAAAATATTATAAAACTAAATAAAAACGCTGAAAAAGGAAACACATGCACCCATGGAGCCTGAACAAAAACCGGCAGGACAACCATTGTGCTAGACCAAAATTGCAATGTCCTTGGCTTTGATAGATAGGACGATTCTTTAGTTATGGGCTTGTTGGGATTGTTTGGGTAAATCAGAATTAATAAAACTGAGTTGGTTTTCAGCTCAACCTTCTATGAATTTACATTCAAGTCGATACCAAACCAAAATGTCATGAGAATACAAATAATAAAGTTTAAAAAAAAATTCTTAAGCATTTGTTCATTGCAATGATTGCAATGCTTTTATCGATTCAGTTTAATCATCATTCGATAAAGAGACGAGTCAAAAAGCTTCTAAAATGCTTTTTGTTGAAAATTTACTATATTTAAAAAATAATAATAGATTATTCAAGTTCAATTTAATTTTCTCAACCCAAACGAAAAAGATATAAACACATGTTCTTAGTTCCTGAGAAGAAATGGGCTCAAAAAAAATAAATGAAAAAAAAATAAAACCAGCTATTGTTGAATCCATTGAAGCAGGTTCAATAGGCGATGAACTTGGATTTGAAGTTGGTGATCAATTAATTAGTATTAACGGTGTTAAACCGAGAGATCTTATTGATTATAAATTTCTGATTGCTGAAGACAACCTTCAACTTAAGATATTAGATGAGAAAGGAAAGACACATGAGATTGAAATCGAAAAAGATCAAGATGATGAATTAGGTCTTGCTTTTACCGAAGCTTTATTTGATGGATTAAAGCAATGTAATAATAATTGTCCATTTTGTTTTATTGACCAACAGCCCTCTGGCAAAAGGAAAAGCCTTTATCTAAAAGATGATGATTTCAGACTAAGTTTTTTATATGGTTCTTACCTAACACTTACTAACCTTTCTGAAGAGGAATGGTTGAGAATTGATCAGCAAAGACTCACCCCCCTATTTGTATCAGTTCATGCAACGGACCCTTCTTTAAGGGCGCAATTACTAAAAAATCCTAATGCTATTGAGCTTTTACAACAGTTAGCTTGGTTCTCCGAAAAGAGAATACAAATTCATGCTCAAATTGTTGTTTGTCCTGAAATAAATGATGGTCTCGCCCTAGAAAGAACTCTCAATGATCTTTTTAATTTTGCCCAAGGAGATTTTCCAGCTGTCCTTTCAGCAGCAGTTGTGCCAGTTGGATTAACAAGATTTCGACCCAGTAATGATGGCCTCAGGCCCGTTGATGCTAAGTGTGCAAAAAAAGTCATCAATCAAGTTGAGTCAATGCAGAAAATTTTTTATGAATCAACTGGATCCAGGTTTGCTTGGTTGTCTGATGAATGGTATTTACTGGCGAAACAACCTTTACCAACTTTAAATTCCTATGAAGATTTTCCTCAAAAAGAAAACGGAGTGGGAAGTATTCGCAGTTTTCTTAAAGCAATGGATGAAGCTACAACAAATCTCCCAAAAAAAATCCATCAAAAAAGAACATGCAGCTGGGTCGTAGGCAAACTTGTTGAGAATGAATTACTAAAGCCTAAAAAACGATTAAATAAAATAGATAATCTACAACTTCATCTTTATGGGATTCCAAGTCCATATTGGGGCCAAGAACAAATAGTTACTGGATTACTAACTGGTCAAGACCTGATACAAGGACTCAAAGATAAAGAATTAGGAGATGAGTTACTTCTCCCATCAGTCATGCTTAGACAAGGAGAAAAAATTTTTCTTGATGACATGACTCTTCAAGATCTATGCTCTTCACTTAATGTATCCATAAGAATCGTTCATGATGCACAAGACATCGTGAATAAAGCACTTGGTAAAGCATAATTGCCTTACCAAATCCATCTCAATTTTTTCTTATAACTATGGGGAGAGTGAAGAGAAAGTTCCTGATTGTTGCAGGATTGTTCATATCTGGACTAAATCCTCTATGGGCCACAAGTTCGCAAACAATAAATTCTAAAACAAGAGTAATAGATGAATCAAATAAAAATCGAAGTCAAAATAAACAAGGTATTTTATATGAATTAAGTGCACCTAATAATCTTTCTCTACCAACTAGACCAAGAGATGTTTTGGTAAAAACTTTTCAAAACGTTAATATTGATCAATTAGAAAACATACTTATAAATAACAACAGAACAATTAAGGTTTACTTAGAAAAAATTGACCAAGCAAAATCAATCTTAAGAAATTCATTATCTTTATGGTACCCAACTTTGAACCTTACCGCTAACGGTATTCCTCAATATTTTGAATCAAATAATTACAATGAATCAAGTTTAATACAAGATACTTCTAGTAAACAATGGAGCTCTTCTATAAGTGCTCAAATCAAATGGGATTTAATTAATCCTGCAAGAGTACCAGAAATAACTGCAGCTAGAGATAGTTTGGAAAAAGCAAAGCATACTTACTCAATAGTTTTAAGAGATTTAAAATTAGAAGCAAAAAAGCGCTACTTTAATTTGCAAAAAGCTAATGAAGAAATAGAAGTAGCTAATAAATCTCTTGAATCATCAGCTCTCGGGTTACGGGATGCAGAAATTAGATTTGAATCAGGTATTGGTACGAAATTAGAAGTTCTTGAAGCAAAAACACAATTAGCCAGAGATCAACAGTTGTTAAATATTAAATTAGGAGATCAAAAAATTGGTCAAAGATCTCTTGCTGAAATACTTAATTTTCCAGAAGATGTAACTCCGTTAATTGGTTCAAAAACTAAAGTTATAGGTATATGGGATTTATCATTAGAGGATAGTATTATTGCGGCTTATAATGCACGAGAAGAACTTGATAATATCCTACTAGATATATCAATTAATGAGAACAATGCTAATGCTGCCCTTGCTGCTGGAAAACCAAAAATCAGTATAGTAAATACAGCCACCTCTTCATTTGCTAAAGGGGAGTTAAACAAGATTTCACCAAATACTAGCAATACATCTTCTAGTTTTTCTAATACTATTGGACTTAATGCAACATGGTTTATCTTTGATGGAGGTAGTTCAAGATCTTTATATAATTATAATAAAAGTAAATCCAAAGAAGCAAAGCTGAATTTTGCCTTAAAAAGAGCCCAAATTAGAAAAGAAGTTGAAGAAGTCTTCTTCAAACTAGAATCAGCTAAATTAAATATTTCTGCTTCATATATAGAAGTTTTATCTGCAAGAGAGTCTCTAAGGCTTGCTCAGCTTAGATACAAATCAGGTATTACGACCCAAAGAGAAGTTGTCAACAACCAAAGAGATTTAACTGATTCAGAGGTTCGTTATATTATTTCTGTCACTAGCTATAACAGCTTATTAGCCGACTTAAGTAGACAAACTGGATTAGAAAACATCAAGCCTTGTGATATCAAAGTCAATCAACAGCATCCACAAAATGAAATTCCTTCAAATCTCCAGGAATCAAACTTGATTCCTTTATGTCAGATATAGGCTTTTAACCTAACAACAATGAATCCAAACCAAATATCTAAACCACTTAACAACGCTCAGTTGATTTCAATTCATCATTTAATTGATGAAGTTGGAAGACGTCAACTTCAAGATTTTGGTCAAATTAATTCTGATATAAAACCAGATGGAACATTAATTACCGAATGCGATAGATGGAGCGATAAAACAATAGTTGAAGGTTTAGCAAAAATTGCTAGAGGAGAAGGTGTTCTGAGTGAAGAAGGAAAAAAGTCAATTCCTAGCTCAAGTGCATATTGGGTAGTAGACCCGCTTGATGGAACAACAAATTTCGCAGCGGGTATTCCCTACTGGGCAATATCCATAGCACGTTTCACAAATGGACAACCGGAAACAGCTTTCCTTGACATACCAGCACTCAAAAAAAGAATTCTTGCCATTCGAGGGAAAGGCGTTTGGCTCAACAATAAACCACTGAAACCTGAATCTCGCTTGAAGAAAAATAGTGACTGCATTTCTCTGTGTAGCAGATCAATTAAAGTTTTACAAATGAAGCCAGAACAGTCTTTCCCAGGAAAAATCAGATTACTTGGGGTCTCCAGTCTAAATATGACTAGTGTTGCAATAGGTCAAACAATTGCTGCTCTTGAAGCAACGCCAAAAATTTGGGATATTGCAGCCGCTTGGTTAATACTTGAAGAATTAAATTGTCTAATCAACTGGCTAGAAACTAATCCAAAAGATATTCTCACTGGTACAGATCTAACCTCAGTAAATTTCCCATTACTTACAGCATCTTCTGAAGATCAATTAAAAAAGATGCTTCCTTGGGCTAATGCACTAATTAAAGAGAATTAATTATCTATCTTGGTTTGTGAAAGAACATAAATTTGGCTTCATTAAAAAACTCTGATTTTAAATCTACCGATTCAACTTCAAGAAATCCTCTCAATACGAGGTAGCGTAATAGTAAATACTCTCAAACCAAAGTGGGCTTGAACTGGAGTCAAAAAGCAAGATGGTTTTTTAGCAGCCTCTGGAAAGCTTATGAAAGATGGTCTAAATGTGATTGTGTTGATTTGAGCGCAGCATTTGCCTACTACACTCTTCAATCTTTTTTCCCAATACTACTTATCTCTTTATCAGTTGCATCGTGGTTTTTAGGAAAGCAGCAAGGTTTAGATCAACAAATAATTTCTCTTGCTGCGCAAGTGTTACCACCATCAGTGGTGGGTTTAGTCGATTCAACTCTAGTAAAATTAGTTAATCAAGGATTCGGAGCTGGAGTTCTTGGCGCAATGTTCTTGATGATCACTGCTGGCAATGCTTATCTAACACTACAAAGAGGAGCAGATAGATTATGGGAAGACGTTCTACCAATTAAATCAAAACCTGATCCGCTCAAAATTCAAGCATTTCGATTTATAAGAAATCGAATAGAAGCTTTTTTTGTCGTTCTCTTAGTTGGTTTTTTAATGGTAATAGATCAAATCAGTGCAAATATTCGTATGATCCCTGGCGTAGTTTTGGAAGAATTAGCAAACACATCACCTTGGATTGAACATGCCATGTCAAAAATACCCGTACTTCAAGTAGGTCAATTCATGCTTCCTTTAATAGGTTTTTCCACTATGGCATTACTTTTACAAGGTTTGCTACCAAGTAGAAGAGTGCCTTTAAAGCCTCTAATTCCGGGAGCTTTTATGATAGGAACTTTACTAACTATTCTCAATTTGGCAGTTAGCAGAAGTATCCTTTCTTTGGGATCAAGATTTCAAGCTTATGGATTCATTGGAGGAGTCCTAGTATTAACTCTTTGGGTTTGGATGGTTGGAGTAATTATTTATTTTGGTCAATGTTGGAGCGTGGTAATTGCAAGCATGCGTCGCAATCGATACGTTTAAACATTTATGAAACATTCATCAAAATTTAAATTACAATAAATAAGTAAATATCTTAAATCCTCATGAATAAACCATCTTCATTAATTTGGATGGTATTTATTTTACTTGTGATTTTACCTACACCAGCTGGAAAACTTATTATTGATCTAGCAGGTGGAATATTCTTAATAATTACATTAATACCATTACTTTTAGGAGGAGCCGGATGGATTGCTTGGAAAAATATACAATCAAAATTACAAACTTGTGAAGCTTGTGGCTCAAGTTTCCTAAATAGTGAAAGTATTTGTCCAATCTGTGGAACAAGCATAAGAAAAAACAAAGATAATCTGGAAAATATTCCTGCTAGTACTGCAACAATTGATATAAAATACGAAGATATGGATTTATAAAGTTAATCTATATCTAAAAATTTAGGATCAATTTCATTAATTTCTTGTTCAACAATTTGAAGAAGTTCTTCACAATGTTTTAATAGCATATGTCCTTTTATATAATTATTTTTAATTTTATCCAATGAAATATTTTCATCTTGCACATTTATTAAAATATTTTCCAATTCCGATATAGCTTCTTCATAGCTTAATTTTTTAATATTCTTTTGCAAAATTTCTAGATTTTTCATATTAATATCTTTATTAGGCCTTGATAGATCATCTGAAGAAAAATCGTCTACTAATATCATAGAATATTAATTCTTATTTAATAAATTTATACTTTATCATAATTAATATTATCAACTTCTGCAGAAATTTTACCATCAGATAATTGAACTAAAAACTTATCTTTTTTCTTAACACATTTTACACTATAAATTGAATTACCTTCTCCATCGGTAATTAAAGCAAAGCCTCTATTTAATAATCTTTTTGGGGAAAGTACGTCCAAGAGCTGATAAATATGCTTTATTTTAATTCTTTTAGATTTTATTAATTGCCGAGGTGAGTATAATTGAAGAAAAGATTTTTTAGTTATTAGAAAACTTTTTTTATTTTGAAAAAACAATTTGAAATAATCCTTGAGCATTTTTTTATTTTGCAAAAAATTAATTTTTTCTACATCTCTTGAAGGTAATAGATCAACAATCGCAGCCGTTGGGGTAGAAGATCTGTAATCTGCAACAAGATCGCACACTGTTAGATCATCTTCATGCCCTATTCCTGTGATCACAGGAATAGGGTATGTTGCTATTTCTCTTGCAATCGTTTCACTATCGAACAACATCAAGTCTTCTCTGCTTCCTCCCCCTCTAGCTAAAACTATCGCTTTTAGTTCTAACTTATTTAATTTCAATTTTTTTAAGATAAACTTCACTTCATTTTCATTATTACCCTGAACTGGAATAGGAATTATATGCAGTTTCGTCAAAGGCCATCTTTCTTTAGCTGTTCTAAGCATGTCAGCCAAAGCAGAGCTTGGAACACTTGTAAGAATTCCAATTGAACTAGGGTATTTTGGTAATTTTTTTCTTAATGAATCATCTATCAAACCTTCTTGAAAAAGTTTTGATTTAACTATTTCGAACTTCTTAAGAACAGTTGAAATACTTGCTCGAATATCAAAAACTTGTACTGATATTCTTGCTTGAGCCTCCCAAAAATTTAATTTACCTAAAATAACAACTCCATCATCTTCCTTTGGTAAAAATTTTAGAGACTTTAGTGTTGATGACCATGCAACTCCATCAATACTTGATTTTCCATCAGAAAAAGTTAGCCACAAATGACCTTTTTTTATTTGCGCTTTCAAAACAGTCGCTTTAAGTATAAATTTGGGCGCAAATCCTCTTGATAATAATAAGCCTATAGATTCATTTAAATCATTAACACTATATGTAGGTAAAACTTGGTTAGGGGTTTGAAGATTAGTCAAACTATTTAAAACTAAAAACTAATTTTTAACCGATTCCCATCTGAGTTAAAATCCCCTGACCAGTTAAAAGCTCAGTAGTTAAACCTATTAATATTCCCATCATGGCTAACCTACCATTCCATATTTCAGCAAAATTGACAAATCCATAACGAGGTTCGAAGTTATCTTTCATTTGTAAATTTAAATCAATCTAATAATACTAAAGAAAAGCTCTAGATGAGAAAACTCATAATCTCTATTATTTAAATTAATTGATTTTTAAAAACTCAAAAAAGCTAGCGAACATGTTTTGCTCCGTCAACTGGATGATAATCTTCTCCAGTTAATTCCTCATAAATAATTGCTGGTAATCCTGTTTCGAACATTGTTTGAAGAGCTTCTTTTAAATAAGGATTCCAACCACCTGTACTAACTTCCCCATGTCGTACTGTCCAATCCCATGTGCCTTGTAAATCTCTAGGAATTCTTCCTTCTCTATCTCTTCTGGCAACTAAATCAAGAGATTCCACTAGCCCAACTTGAATTGGATCTTTCCCATAAGCTGGAGTGAGGCTGAGTTCAAGCCTCACTGGATCTTCCTTTAATAATCTGAGACGAAACCGTGGAGGTAACTTCATATTTTTCAAAACTGCAGCTACTATGCGGGTTCTTTGTTCCATAATTAAAATCTCTTTGAGAACTATTTGATGTCAAACCAAAAAATCTAATGAAAATTATTCAGAAGGCTTTTCATATGATTGTGGGTGATCAGTGTCCTTTGAAAAACGAACTGTGAGCAAATCTTCATCAGTAATGTCACCATCTTTGTTTAATATCTCAGGATGAATAGTAACTAAACCTGTTCGATCGTCACTTCTTTCGTTTGAAAATGCATTTTTAGTCTTTGAAGGTTGACCTGTAAAAAAACCATTCAGCATTATTCTTGCAGCCAAAATCAACAACACAAAAACTGAAAGACCATATAAAAAAGGTAAGAAATTGCTCAACATTTGTAAAATGAGAAATCAAATAACGAAATGGCTTAATCAAATGAAGTTTTGAAGTCGCTGTGATTTCATTTTCAATAATAGAATAATTCAGATCAAGATTCTAAAGGAAATAAACTTCGATGAGAAAGTTCTTTAGTAAAAATCTACGGTAATCAAATAATGGATCTTTCCATTTTGAAATTGGCTAAAGTAATTATCAGAATCTAAGCTAATCCCTTTTAGAGGAACATGAATAGATTAGATATAACAAGCCTTTTAATAAGGGCTACAACAATTCACCAAAAAAAATATCTTAAAATTCTTGTTTTATTTGTATTTTTTGCTTTTAACTTCCAATTTAATCCTTCGGTTAAGTCTGGTGAAGCTTCGCTAGCAGCAGCACAAAATTTAAAACAACAATCTTTTGTATCAAAAGCACTTACTATTAGTGGAAATGCTGTTGTCACAATTGAAACCGAGCGAAAAGTTATATCTTCACGAGAAGGAGTATTCCCTCCAGGTATCTTGAATGATCCATATTTTGAACGATTCTTTGGTCTAAAAGGACTCCAAATTCCAAGATCAAGAATTGAAAGAGGCCAAGGAAGTGGAGTGATTTTTTCTAAGAAAGGTCTTGTCTTAACAAATGCACATGTCATAGAAAACACTGATCAACTCATAGTAGGTTTATCAGACGGACGAAGAGTGATAGGAAAGGTGGTTGGACAAGATTCTTTAACTGATCTTGCAGTAATTCAGCTTAAAGAAAAAGGTCCATGGCCAACAGCTCCACTAGGTGATTCAGATCAACTAAAAGTTGGTGATTGGGCCATTGCAGTGGGGAATCCTTTTGGACTTGAAAATACCGTTACGCTTGGAATAATTAGTAATCTAAATAGAGATGTCGCCCAATTAGGCATATCAGACAAAAGGATCGATTTAATCCAAACTGATGCTGCAATTAATCCAGGTAATTCTGGAGGTCCACTATTAAATTCTTTTGGGGAAGTAATTGGAATTAATACTCTTGTTCGTACAGGGCCAGGGGCAGGATTAGGTTTTGCAATACCAATCAATAGAGCCAGGAAAATCGCAAAAGATTTAATCACAACTGGCAGGGCTAACCATCCAATGATAGGTGTAACACTTTCAAGTAATATCAAACAAAAAAGTAATTTTCTTTCCCAAAGAGAAAATGGGGCAATTATTAAATATGTGACACCCAATGGACCTGCTGAAAAAGGTGGATTAAAAATTAATGATCTAATAATTTCAATTAATAATGAGAAAATCAAGACTCCAGCGGATGTGGTAGAAAAAATTAACCAGAATGATTTGAAATCAACTCTAAGGATTAAAATAGTTAGGGAAAATGCTGAGTATTTTAAAATTATTAAACCTATTGATATCTATGAGCTTGAATTATAAATTAAAAAGATAATTTCTTATAAATATTATTTTTTTCGAAGTTTTTTTCTTTTTCTTTGTTTTTCTCTATTAGCTAACCTTTTTCTTTCAAGATCTGCTAATTTTAATTCTTTTTCTTTTTCTCTTTTTTCTTCTATTTTTTTCTCTTTATAATATTTGTAATCACCTCTGTACTTTATTAACTGACCATCACGTATTTCAACTATCTTATTGGCAACTTTTGAAATAAAATATCTATCATGAGAAACTATTAATGCAGTGCCATTATAATCAGATAAGGCCTTTTCTAACATTTGCTTTGAAGGTATATCCAAATGATTAGTAGGTTCATCAAGTATTAACAAATTTGATGGTTTAATAATCATTAAAGCTAAAGCAAGTCTTGCTTTTTCTCCTCCACTTATTTGACTAACCTCCTTAAAAACAGAATCATTGATTAATCCAAAGCTACCTAATAAAGACCTTACCTGAGTTTGCGTCCAACTTGGAACACATTCATTAATTGTCTCAATTACTGTTTTTTCTAACTCTAATGCTTCCGCCTGATTTTGTTCAAAATAGCTAGGGAAAACATTATATTTACCTAATTCGATAGATCCTTCGTCCGCCTCTTCTAAACCCATAATTAATCTAAGTAAAGTAGATTTACCAGAACCATTTTCTCCCAAAAAAGCTATTCTTTCACCAGGTTCAACCTCTAAATCAGCTCCTAAAAATAAAATATTATCTTCATAACTATGAGTTAAATCATTAATATTTAATACTTCCTTACCAGAGCGAGGTGCATCCATAAATTTAAATAAAGGTCCTTTTAAGCTACTCTCAGGTGCTGATATTTTATCAACTTTATCTAATAACTTTTCTCTACTTTTAGCTTGTGTACTTCTTGTAGCGCTCGCTCTAAATCTTTCTATATATGCCTTTTGAACTTGAATATCCTTTTGCTGTTTTTCATATGCAGCTCTTGTTGATTCTACTTCAAAATCTCTCTGTTGAATATATGATGTATAATTTCCTAAATAACTTTTAGATTGACCTCGCTCTGTATTAACAATTTTTGTACAGACTTTATCTAGAAAAGATCTATCATGACTAACAATTACCATTGCTACTTTCTGATTAAGTAAATAGTTCTCTAGCCATTCGATAGTCTCTAAATCTAAATGATTAGTTGGTTCATCTAATAACAATAAATCAGGACTTTGCAGGAGAATTTTTCCTAAAGCTATTCTCATCTGCCAACCACCAGAAAAGTCACCTACTAACCTTCCTGCATCTTTTTGATTAAAACCAATATTTGGTAAAAGTTTTTCAATTTTAGACTCTAAATCATAACCATTTATCGATTCAAATTTACTTTGAATAACACTTAATTCTTTAATAAGTGAATTCAAATAATCTGAATCTTGAGAAGCTAATTCAGATTCCATTTTTTCTTGAATTAACTTTTGCTTATGAAGCAAATCAGATGCTTCTTGAAATGCCTCAAACAACTCTTCTCTAACAGTTCTTGCAATATCAACATCAAATTCCTGTTTTAAATATGCAATAGATGGATCTCCTTCAGTAATCAAAGATCCATCAGTTGCCTCTTCCAATCCAGCAATAATTTTTAATTGTGTGGATTTTCCCGCTCCATTAACTCCAACGAGCCCAATTCTCTCACCATTTTTTATTTCCCAACTGATATTTTTTAAAACTTCCCCAGTGGGATAAATCTTACTAATTTTCTCAAGTCGCAACACTAGAGCAAAACCTCGTGTGAATTACCATCAATCATTAGCTTTAATAGATGCCAACTGATTTAAATTACATTACTTAGGTAAGGCCATGTTAAGACTCGAACAAATTACCGCTTTAGTTCTCGCAGCCGCTCTTGCAATTCCTAGTTATTGGTTTTTTTGGACAATGGCAGGAGGAGGTGGATATGACAGGAGAGGCGTACAAGAAAATGGTCAAAATTCATTAGAAATCAATGGTTCAATAAAAAACTAATCACAAACCACCTCTAGCTTTTAAAAGCCATTGTTTAGTTTCTGAATCATCAATGTTAGACAAATATTCTTTCACCTCTTCTGACGTAACTGGCAAATTCATTTCATTTCCAAATTTACATATTGCTTGCATCGCTCCCTTGGGATTTTGAAGAGCTTGACGAAAAAGATCTTGTTTCTTTTCAGGATCTGCCTTTATAAGCTTATAAAGCTCTGCAGCATTGCCGCTCATGAGAGAATCACTAACTAATTAAAGAATATTCAATTAAGCAGCTTTTGTCTGGAAACTAGGAGATTCATTGCACTGATCTAAATCACTTTCTTTTAAACCTAAAGCAGAAGCATCTTTCATGCTTCTAGCATCCATACAAAGTACTTTACGTAATTGCGCAAAGTTTGCCGCGTGAGAGGATCTTCCTTCTTTACTCGCGCCATACTCTGCTCTTTGTAAAACATGATGTAAATGAGTCAATAAATAAGAACTCACAACAGCAGAAATTAAAACATCTCCATTCGAACCATTACGACGATTCTTCCTTCTTGGTCGTTTTACAGCTCTTGTATTAACAACATCAGAAGAAAGAGGTTTAGATGTTTGTGGAAGAGATGGATTAGACATGAAATACTCCTTTTAATCAAAAAATTCAGGTACAGGTTGATAAGGCAAAACAGGCCAGAATGGCAAGTATCATACACAAGGATAGTATCCTTGCGTATAAGTGTACACTATTAAGTATCTGGTAGTTCTTTGTACGCATGGCTACTCGTCAAAATTCATCTAACGGGAAACAAAAGTCGCCACGTATTCAAGTTGTGCTGCCTGAAGATTTATGTGATCAATTATCAGAGTTAGCAAAACAAGAATCTAGAACTGTGAGCAATATGGCGAAAGTTTTAATACAGGAAGGAGTTAAGCGTCACGAAATCAGAGGGAATTCAGAATCTAGTGAAATAGAAAATAAAAAAGTTTCAACTCAAAGTTTTATCAATGCGTTAGAAAAGCAAAAAACACAAAGATTAAAGGGTGTTCCTAAAAGATTAAAGTTTAAAAGAAATTAATAATTCACTCAAATAATATTAAGGATCAATTCTTACTCCAAAAAGCATAGATTTATCTGCTCCTGTAATGTATTTAGGATTAAATCTTTTGCCTAATAAATTCCACCAAGATAAAGTTGCAAAAGCCAAAGCTTCTCTATATTGAAATGGAATTCCAATTT
This sequence comes from Prochlorococcus marinus XMU1408, assembly GCF_003208055.1. Taxonomy (NCBI): domain Bacteria; kingdom Bacillati; phylum Cyanobacteriota; class Cyanophyceae; order Synechococcales; family Prochlorococcaceae; genus Prochlorococcus; species Prochlorococcus marinus. The sequence continues at coordinate 153,477 of NZ_QJUE01000001.1, read as the reverse complement.
CATTAATGTGACGAACATAAATACCACAACATTGTTTCTGTAATTGTTTCATTAAAAATAAATTCCTAGTACCACCGCCAGCAATCAAAAGTTCAATTAAACGTATTTTTTTTGTCCTATAAAGATTATCCAAATCTTGAGCAATTATTGAAGTAGTGAACGTAGCGAGTGTTGATAGTAGATCTTCTTTTGAGATATTACCCACTTCCTTTTTTCTTATTTGTAAATCTTGAAAACCAAATTGCTCTCTTCCAGTAGAACGAGGAGGTTCTAAATGAAAAAAAGGTTCCTTTAACCATTTTTCAATGATATTTAATTTAGGTGTCCCAAGTGATGCTAATAACCCATTCTGATCAAATTGAGAAGATGAATTAGTACTTTCTTGAATAGCTAAATCCATTAGAGAGTTAGCCGGTCCACAATCCCATCCTAAACACTTCGAGGTTTTATCAATTCCAGTTTTTGGTGGAATAATGGTGAGATTCGCAATTCCTCCAAGATTAAGAATTCCTCTCCAACCAAATAATCTTCCAACTAAAGCCTCATCCACTATCGCTACCAAAGGAGCACCATGACCACCCGAGGCGATATCGTTTGATCTAAAATCATAAATAACAATTTTATCTAAAATTTTTGAAAGCAATGGTCCTAAAAGGATTTGAAGAGTTCCTCCTCTTTGAGAGTTTTTTACACTTCTATGAAATACTGTTTGACCATGACATCCAACAACCTCTGCAGTTGAATTAGGGTCACAAGCTTTTGCAGCAAAAGCATTTAATTCAGTAATTTCCTCAGCCAACTCAAGCCAATCTTTACTGCTAATTTTTAATCCTTGACCAACTTTTATAATTTTGTCTCTAGTTGATGATGGATATTCATAAGAACCTGTATTCAAAATTTTCCATTTTGGCTTTGAAGGATCACCTTTAAACTCAACTAAAACTGCATCTATTCCATCTGCACTAGTACCACTCATCAAACCCAAAACACGCATAGGTTAAGTTTGAGGAAGCTTTTGCAGATCTTCCATTGAACCCATAACTACAAGAACATGATCTTTTTCTAAAATATATTTAGCAGGAGGATTGACCGTTAGTAGTTGAGCTGGACCAGCGGCTAAAACATTAACAAAATAATTCTTTCTAAGATTCAAATCTCTTAGAGAACGTCCAATAAAGGCCTCAGGTACTTTGATCTCATCAATGCCAGTTTTATCATCGAGTTCTAATCTTTCAATCAAATTCGGTCTTACCAATTCCAAACCTAATCTTTCCCCTTGCATTCTTGAGGGGAAAACAACTCGATCAGCACCAACTCGTTTTAGCATTTTTTCGTGCAGATCACTTGTTGCTCGTGCAATAACCTGCTTCACCAAACTTCCATCCGTATCTTTTGCAATAAGTGTTGTCGTAATACTTGCCTCAATTGGCTCACTAATACCTACTACTACAGTCCCCATTTCAAGGACACCCGCTTCTTTCATAGATTCTTCATCAGTAGAGTCCACTACTCTCGCTTCAATTGTTGGCTCTAATTGACGTAATTCTTCAATTGCCTTCTCTGATGCATCAACAGCCAAAACATCTGCACCATTTCTCAATAACTCTCTGCATACTGCACTCCCAAAACGACCTATTCCTACTACAGCAAAACCTAGTTTCTGATCTCCTTTTTTTGGAGACCATTGCCACCAATCACTCATGATTTGTCCTCCTTAAACATAGAGATCTTCCCTCGGGTAGCCAACTCGATTCCGATGTTGAAGCTTGCTTTTATAAAGAGCTTGCCATAACGCGCTCAAGAATAAAAGGATGCCTAATCTGCCAACAAACATGCCAATAATAAGTATTAATTGGCCAAAGTGACCTAACTCAGATGTCACACCAAGATCAAACCCTACCGTTGCGAAGGCAGAAATACACGTAAAAAGCATTTCTAAAAATGAAAAATTCACTCCACTATTAAATCCATTACTCAAACTTAATAATAGGGCCATAATTAATACAAATAATAATGAACCAACTGTTATTCCAACAGCTTTAAGAACTACTTTGTCAGATATCTGACGATTACGAATAATAATTTCATTTTGGCCACGTAGTGTTGCTCTGGTAGCCGCCATTAACGCAGCAATAGTTGTGGTCTTTATTCCTCCTCCTGTACCACCAGGGCTTGCTCCTATAAACATCAGAAACATCATCAAAAGAAGACCAGAATCTGAAACACTCTCAATTGAAATAGGTAAATTAGTAAATCCTGCAGTTCGCGCACTAACAGATGTAAATAGTGCAGTTAATATACGATCATCAAAATTAATTAACGAAAAGAAGCTACCCCGAGCTAATGATTCAGTAAAAATTAATCCGAATAAGCCAAGTGAAACTAATATGAAAGAGGATCTAATAACTAAGCGTGTATGAAGACTTAGATTTCTTAATTTTAAAGACCTACGATTTATCCAGATATCATTTGTCACTCTCCATCCAAAACCACCCAATATTATTAAAATGATCAAGACAATATTTACCACCAGATTGTTTCTATAATCTTGTAAGCTATTTGTCCATAAACTAAAACCAGCGTTATTATAAGCTGAAATACTATGAAATATTGCCGCCCATATCCTTTCACTTGAATTAGTTATATTATTAAAGCCAAAAAAGTATAAAGTAATTGCACCCAAACTTATTAATATAGTTGCTGTTATAGCTATCCCCTGAAAAGTTTTACCTACACCACCAACTCCAAACTCATCCAGAGTTTTTCCTCTATCCAGACGTGTTTTTAATTCTGTTCCACTAACAATAAATCCCTGCAAAAATGTAGTGATTGCCATTAGGCCTAGACCGCCTATCAATAACATAATCGCTAAAATAATTTGCCCAAAAAATGTTAAATCTATTCCTACATCAATAATTGATAACCCAGTTACTGTCACAGCAGAAGTTGCAGTAAATAATGCCTCCCATAAACCTACATTTTCATTAGAGCAAAAAGGTGTAGCTAACAATAATGTTCCAAAAGTAACCACTAGTAAACCAGTCGCCACAGTGAATTGTGGAACCGTAAGCCTTCTGTAAGAGTCTTTCCTAATACTCACTTTCTTTGAAAATTGAAAAATATAATTTCATCAAAGTTTAAACAATCAAAATCATATGGATTCCCTAAAATCTTGCCTAAATTAATAATCATATTCCACATTTTTAAGAGATACTATACTTTAGTAAAATTAACCCAGGAACTAGAAACGTCATCAAAATTGTCAACCCAGCTCCGTATCTCGTGACGTCTAAAAACTGATAACGCCCAGGGCCAAATACCATTAAGTTTGTCTGATAACCCATAGGGGTGAGAAAAGATTGACTAGCGCCAAAAAGGACTGTTATCAATAAAGCCAATGGGGGTAGCCCCATGCTAGGCGCCAATTGAACAGCTATGGGGGCCAAAAGAGCTACTGAGGCAGCATTACTGACAAATTGAGTAAATATTGTGGTTGAAAGAAAAATTACTAATAAAGAAGTGTAAGTAGGTAAGTCTTGCAATATAAAAATTAAAGCATTAGCAAAAGCATCAGCGAGACCAGTGTTTTGCATTGCGACACTAAAACTAGAAAGGGATCCAAGTAAAAGAATGACATCAAGTCGAATTGATCTTTGAACCTCTGCGGGCCTCAAACATCCACCCCACACCATCCCGATTACAGCCATTAGAACAGAAGCGACTAAAGGCAAGTCGGTGATTGAAGGTATAATCAACATAGCGATAGCGATACCAATTGCTATTGGTTTTCTAGTAACAGTTGGCAGATCATTCTCAAATTGATCCAAAACAAGTAAGTCATTGCTGTCCTGTAATCCTCTAATTGAATCTCTAGGAGCTTGAAGTAGTAATACGTCTCCCTCTCTTAGAATTGCTTGTCCCAGCCTTTCTTGAACAGTTTGCTGCCCTCGTCTTAAGGCTAAAACAGTCGCATTGTGTCTTTGTCTAAATCGCAATTCACGCAAACTCGCGCCAGCCAACGTTGAGCCAGCTGGTAAAAGAACCTCTACTGTTTTTTGCCCTGCATCAATATTGGGCAGAAAAAAATTTTTCTCAATATTTAAGTTTTTATTTAACTGAACAGTATGTTCTTGTTTTAAACGCAAAAGATCTGCACGAGTAATCCTTATCAACAAGCGATCACTTGATTGAATTATCCGATCAGCCAAAGGGGGTAAAAGTCTCTCATTCTCTCGTTGTATTTCTAAAACATCCACATCAAATCGTCTCTGTAAGCGACTATTTCTCAATGAATGTCCTACAAGTTCTGAATCAGAAGGGATTGTGACCTCAGTAAAATAGACAGTCTGATCCGAACTCCCTCCATATTCTGAGCTAATTCTCCCTCGATCAGGCAATAGAGATTGAGGGGCTAACAACATATACGCTGTCCCAAATAGCCATATAGGGACTCCTATTGCCGTAAAAGTAAACAAATCAAAAGAGCCGTAGCCAAGTTGATCACTAATATCGCTTACCAACAAATTTACTGAACTCCCCAAAAGAGTTAAGGTTCCACCCAAAACTGTCGCGAACGATAGTGGTAGTAACACACGCGATGGGGATAATTTTCGTTTAATACACCAAGCCTCGATTACTGGTAAAAGAGAAGCCACAACAGGAGTATTAGGGACCACGCCTGAGACGGGAGCAACAACTAATCCAAGTAAAGCTATCAATCTCCGAGGGGTACGAATACTTTCAGAAGCAATTAACTCTCTTAAACGATCAAGGGCACCACTTTTAAAAAGTGCTGCAGAAACAGCAAATAAACCCATCAGTGTAATTAAAGCAGGGCTACCAAAGCCAGCCAATGCTTTTTGAGGAGACAAAACTCCTGTGGCCATCAACAATGCAACACTCAAAAGTCCTGTTAATTCAGGAGCTAGAGCACTACTTACAAATAAAAAAACTGCAATAATCAATACTGCCAAAGTTATGACAGCTTTAGGATTCTCTAAAACAGTTAATATCTCATTCATATTCTTTAATTAATACCCTGTTCAACAGACTCTGTCCAAGTATTAATTTAAAGACTACTGTAAAAGGAACTAATGATAATGAGAAAATAAACGATTAATTATTTTTTTACTAAATAGCCATGATCCTGTGGATTTCAAAGATAGAGAAAAACCAGGTATTCTAATTAAATACGCTAAACGTCTGATTTCAAAAGCAAGAGGTCCTGCCAAAGTGATTCCATAGCCTGTGATAGATGCATTACCAATGCCAAGGCTTAACATCTCTCCAAGATCTTCAAATTCAAATGATTTAAGTTTTTTTCTTTTTCTAAGAGAAATAATATTTTGAGCTGTTAAAAAACCCTGCTGCATTGCCACTTGAGCCGAGGAAGGAAAGGGATCATGCTCATTAAATGTAATATCTCCTAGAAAAAAAATATTTTGAAATTCATTCATTTGCAAGAATTTATTTACTATGATCTTTTTATTTTCATTCAACCAAGGATCTAATAATTTTGATGGAAAAGGCTTTAATCCTGCGGTCCATATCAAGCCAGAATAATTAACTTTTAATGACTTATTTTTTTCAGTTGAAATTTCTATATAACTTTCATTTACAGACTTAATATGATGGTCTAAGTATATCTTTACATTTCTCCTAGCCATTTCATCTATTGCTTTTTCTCGATTAAAAGATTTAGATTTTGATAAAATTTTGCTCCCTTTATCAACTAAATATATTTCTACTCGATTATTAACTAAATCAGCAACTTTGCATGCAAGCTCAACACCAGTTGGGCCTGCTCCAGCAATCACTAATGGATCTAAGCATGTAGAAGAATTATTTATTGAAGTTATCAACTGTTTAATTCTTTGAAAGTCATTTAAATTAGAAAAACCATAAGCATATTCTTCCAAGTCTTCTACAACTGAAAAATCAGTTGTCAATCCTGTGCTAATGACCAGTTGAGAGTATCTCAATTCAATTCCGGAGGAAGTAATTAACTTTCGTTCAAATTCATCAACCTCAGCTACACATTCTTGTAAAAAAATAAATCCTAGTTCTGTAGATAGAGCTGAATAGAAAGGTGCTACCTCCCATAATTGAAGTTCACCACTTAACAATTCATACAGAAATGGCTTAAACAGGAATCTAGGACTTTGATCAATCAAGATGATTGGGGTTCCAACAGAGTGAGCTAATAAAGCTTGGACAGTAGAAAGTCCTCCAAAGCCACCACCTACAACAACTATTGGGTCAGATTTCAAATTGTTCAAGTCCATAGGGACGAGATCTAAGATGATTTCAAAGACCCTAAACAAACTTTTACCGATTCGGCATTTAATACTCAAATATGCAGAAAGAATCCCAAGACAACTACAACTATGATTTGAGAGAAGCCAACAACTTTACTCAACCTTTTCTAGTGAAATCAATTGACGAGACGAGCAAAGATTTGGAAAAGCTTTCTGCTCAAGATCAACTGCAATGGGGTTATGAGCAATTTGATGAAAAATTTGTTTTAACAACTAGTTTTGGAATCCAATCAGCTGTCTTACTTCATATGACAGTGCTCTTGAAATCAATCAACAAGCCAAAAGTCATTTGGATTGATACTGGCTATCTACCAAAAGAAACTTATACCTATGCAGAAGAGTTAACAAAACTATTTGAATTAGATTTAGTAGTTGCCCAAAGTCCTATATCCCCAGCCAGAATGGAGGCCTTGTATGGTCGTCTTTGGGAAACAGGGGTACAAAAAGATCTTGAAAAATATCATCAGATGCGTAAGGTTGAACCTCTTGAAAAAATTTTGACCAACCTAAAAGTTGATTGCTGGGCTAGCGGAGTAAGAAAAGGTCAAACTAAAAATAGACAATCTATGTCACATATTGATTACATAAGAAATCGTTTAACTCTTCGACCACTGTTGAAATGGACTAAAAAAGATATTTTCTATTACATGGAAAACAATAATTTACCCCAACATCCATTATTTGAAAAAGGTTTTTCTACCGTAGGTGATTGGCATTCAAGCGAAGCAGAAAATAGTAATAATAAAGGTAGATCAACAAGATTTGGAGGACTTAGTGAAGAGTGTGGGATTCATCTCAACACATAGTAATCAGGATTGAACTCGTGAACTCAGAAGAAAATTACTTAATGATTGGAAATACAAGGTGGCATTGGGCAAGCAAGATTAAAGAACATTGGAAATATTTTCATACCTCACCCAATCCAGTCGAATTTGACAATAAAGATTATTCTCAATTCTCTTGGGCATCAGTTGGCCCAATCCCAGAAAATATCAAATTATGTTCTTCAAAAAAAATAAATTTAAATGTTGTTCCACTAATTAATCTTCCATCTAATTTAGGCATTGATAGAGCTCTTGCTTCATGGAGTGCTTTTAATAAGCAATCATCTTCAAACTCCAAAGACCAAGACTTAATTGTTATGGATGCAGGTACAATCTTAAGCGTCACAAAAATAACAAAAAAAGGTGAATTTGTTGGAGGACAACTAATTCCTGGATTAAGGCTTCAATTAGCATCGATGGGAAATGGTGCCTTGAATTTAGAGACTCCAATAATCAAAAAAATTCCAAAAAATACATTTCAATATGATACTAAAAATTCGATGATTAGAGGAGCAATAAATTCTTTGTTAGGAATAGTCTTACAAGTTTATGAAGAAAGTAAATCTCCAATTTGGCTTTGTGGAGGTGATGCGCCATTGATCTTAAATGAAATTAAAAATAAAAATATTCAAATAAATTACTCTCCAAATCTTGTACTTGATGGAATGATAGATTTACGCCAAAAATTTAATTCAATTTAAGATCGATTATAATCTGATCAGCCATCTTATCTGATTTTACTTTTAAGTATATTAATTCAATTTTTCCATCTTTATCTATCACAAATGTATGTCTCATCATGCCATAATACTCTCTGCCCATAAATTTCTTCAACCCATAACTTTCATATAAAGTCGCGACAGGACAAGGCTCTCTATCGGTGAGAAGTGTAAAAGGTAATTTATATTTATCAATAAATTTGACATGTGACTTTGATGGATCCTTACTAATCCCCAAAACTTGAATATTGTTGGATTTGAAAATATCCCAAGAATCTCTAAAGCTACAAGCTTCCTTAGTACAACCAGGAGTATTATCTTTGGGGTAAAAATAGATTACGACTCTAGTCCCTTTGAAAGATGAGAGACTTGTATCAACACCATCTTGATTTGGGATAGTGAAGTCTGGTGCAGAATCACCTATACAAAGAGTCATGATTGCAACTCAAATAAACAATAAAAGCGTACTAGGTCTCTGGCTTTTTTTGATGCCATCAGAACTTTTACCAATAAGCAGCGATGAAAAAAAATGGGTGAACCAGTTAACGACTAACAGAGGATGGATTTATCACTTCTCAAGGGGCTGCGTTAGGAATGTCATGTCAGAAATTTCAGGATTAGATCCTCTTGAAATACCTCTAAAAGCTGATCCAGGAAAGCCTCCTTTATTAGCTGAAGGGTGGGGGCATATCAGCATAAGTCACTGTTCTGATGCTTTATTAATAGGTTGGTCTGCAGGTAAAATTGGAGTAGATCTAGAAAGAAGGGATAGAAAAATTAAAGCCCAAAAACTATCAAGACGGTTTTTCACGAAATCTGAAAACTACGAATTAGAAAACTTAAATCCCAGCGAAACAAATGAACAAGTACTGCGAAGATGGGTAGTAAAAGAAGCAGCGATTAAATGGCAAAGTGCAAAAATATCTACCAATATAAGTCAATGGATTTGGACAAATAACTCATCATTTGTTTCTCATAAAAAACTTGGACATCATCTAAAAGTTTACAACCAAAGCTACAAAAAATGGATTTTTACAATTGCATTAAACACAGATTTAAAAATAAATAATCCAATACTTTGCATTCATTAATTATTATTTTTAGCAGAAATTTTTGTATGCAAAAGCTTCTGTCTAATAATCTTTCCTTCAAGTTTGTGAAATAAATTTTTCAAGTAAATTAATGAGTCTTCTTGACAATTTTTTAGAATGATTGCTCGGTAATCACTTCCTGGATCAAGCCATCTTCTAATAATTAATGTATCAACTTTTAAAGTTATAAATTCAGTCCATTCTTCACATATAATATTCCAACCTAATGTTTCAAGTTGTAGCATAAATTTATTTTTTCTTTCTTGATTATTTAACCACTTTTCTTCTTTAGTAATTAAAGTATTCAATAGTGAAAAATCAGTATTCTCATTATTGCTATCAACTTCTAGGCTTTCCTTTAATGAAAATGCAGGGCCAGAACATGGATTAGTTATAATCAAACTTAATTCTGCATTTACTACACTTTTTTCAGTAATAATTGGCCACAATTTAGAAAAATTTTTTTCTGAAAAAGCTTTCCAAGGGAGTCTTCCCCCTATCACCTCAAATTTAAGATTAACGTCTAATTCTTTAATTGATTCAACTTTTGAATCAATTAAAATAGGTCGGCTCATGGGATCCAAAACTTCTAATTCCTCCAGCAACCTAGGATAATTATCTTCTGTAGCAGCTAGAACAACACCTCCTTCCAATGTCTCTCTTAAAGGCTTTAAAGACCAGAGCAAAGAGCTAGGTGTTAAGACTAAAACCCTATGATTTTTTTTCCAATTAATGTCCGACCATAATTTAGTCATCAAGTTTTTCAATCTTTCTTCCTCTTTCAATTCCTGACGAAATAACCATTTTTCCAAATCCTGATCAATTCCTCGAGATGAAATAGTTAAAGGATTTTGTTGCTCAACCTCAACTATTGAGGCTAACTGTTCAGATCTTCTTTCGTTCAAAAGAGAGCGTCTCTCTCCCTCCCATCCATTTTTAGTTGGCTCCCAAAAAATCTCGTTTAGCAAACTATCAGGTAAATATTGTTGTGGAACCCAATTTCTTGAAAATGAATGAGGATAGCGGTAGCCAATGCCATCTCCAAAAGCTTCTTTGTCGCGATTTGAATCTTTGAGATGAATTGGAACATTTTGTTGTTGAGAATCTCTAATTTTCTGTACTGCCTTAAAAACCCCCATCAAACTATTACTTTTCTCCGTTGACGCCAGATATAAAGTTGCTTGGGCAAGAGGAAAAATCCCCTCTGGTAAACCTATTCGATCAAAAGCCGCTGCGCATGATTCAACGATAACAATTGCATTGGGATCAGCCAGGCCAATATCTTCCCCCGCGGCAATAAGCATACGCCTAAATATAAATCTAGGATTTTCACCAGCTTCCAACATTCGTGCAAGCCAAAACAAAGCAGCATCGGGATCAGAACCGCGTATTGACTTAATAAAAGCGCTAATAGTATCAAAATGAGCATCGCCCTCTTTGTCATATAAGATCGCGCGTTCTTGAATCGAATCCTCTGCAATTTTGAGGTCAATATTTATTGAACCATCCGTTTTTGCAGCAGTGCTTTCAACAGCGAGTTCTAGCGCATTGAGCAAAACACGAGCATCTCCATTAGATACATCAACTAAATGATCTTCAGCTTCACTAGACATATTGATAACTTTCAACCCATAACCTCTTTCTTTATTCTTCAATGCTTTTTGAAGTAATTTGTGCAATGCATTTGAATTCAGACTATGTAAACGAAATAATCTAGATCTACTTACCAAAGCTTTATTCACTTCAAAGTAAGGATTTTCCGTAGTTGCACCAATCAAAGTCAAAGTTCCATTTTCAACCCAAGGTAATAATGCATCTTGTTGAGCAGTATTAAATCTATGGACCTCATCAATAAATAAAATCGAACGTTTACTGAATTTATTTAACCTATCTCTTGCGGAATCAATCTCAGACCTCAAATCCTTGATCCCCGCCAAAGCGGCGTTTACCACACTGAAGTGAGAAAGTGTGTTGTATGCGATAATTCTAGCCAAAGTAGTCTTACCTACTCCTGGTGGACCATAAAGCAATAAGTTGCCTACTTGATCTGCAACAATTGATCGTCTCAACAAACGTCCTTCAGCCAAAATATGATCTTGACCAACAAAATCTTCAAGTGTTTGAGGCCGTAAGCGATCAGCTAAAGGAGCATTTTTATGAGTTAGCTGTTCACCATTAAAAGCAAACAGATCGTTAGCCAAAATAAACTAACCAAGATATTTTTAAGTTTAAAAGCAAACAACAACTAATAAAGTTGTTTTGATGATTTCCAATTAGTAAATTTTAGATCTATGTAATAACTGACGGGATTGACATACCTGTACGTTTGGAAATCTCAGCTAAAGAATCAATACCTTTAATCAAAGGATCCAATGCTAACTGAGGATTTTGATGAATATCACCATTACTCTTGACGAATCTTTCAAAGTAGACTCTTAAAGTAGCCCCCTTCGTACCCGTTCCAGAAAGTCTTACTAAAGCGCGACTTCCATCATCTAATAAAATTCTCAAGCCCTGATTAAGAGTATTAGAACCATCAACAGGATCTGTATAGCTAAAGTCATCAGCATTTTGAATTTTGCTTCCTGCAAAAGATTGATTTTTCAAAGTGGGAAGCAAATTACTTAATCTTACATAAAGAGAATTTGCTACTTCAGAAGGAATAGATTCATAATCATGACGAGAGTAATAATGACGACCATAAAATAGCCAATGATTTTTCATTATCTCCGAAACAGACTTTTTCTTTGTAGCAAGTATCTGCAACCAAAAAAGAACAGCCCATAGTCCATCTTTCTCTCTTACATGATCACTTCCAGTTCCAAAGCTCTCCTCACCACAAAGAGTAATTTTATTTGCATCCAAAAGATTACCAAAAAATTTCCACCCAGTAGGGGTTTCAAAGCAATTGATCCCTAAATGTTTTGCTACGACATCTACCGCTGAACTCGTAGGCATAGAACGAGCAACACCAGATAAACCATTGGAATAACCTGGCACACAATCATAATTGGCAGCTAAAATTGCAAGGCTATCACTAGGATTGACAAAACAACCACGTCCTAAAATCATATTTCTATCTCCATCTCCATCACATGCTGCTCCAAAAGAAAATAAATTTCCTTTTAAAAGTAAATCAGCAAGATCTTTTGCATAAGTCAAATTTGGATCAGGGTGAAGACCTCCAAAATCTTCCAAAGGTATGCCATTCCTCACTGTTTCAGTGGGGGCTCCTAAATGATCAATAAAAAGACGTTTTGCATAAGGACCTGTCACAGCATTTAATGCATCAAATACAATCGGAAAGTCATTATTGATGTATGAACCAATTAAATCAAAATCAAATATTTTTTGCATTAAATCTAAGTAATCTTCAATTCCATCGACGATCTCAACAATCATTGAAGCCAATTCATACTTTCCAGCTGAATAAGGAATATTAGATTGACATTTTATAATCTTATATTCCTTAAGATTCCTAGAGTAATTATAAATTTCATCAGTTAAAGACTCAGGAGCCGGACCCCCATTCGAACCATTTAGCTTTACGCCGAAATCACCTTGAAGTCCACCTGGATTATGACTGGCAGATAAAATAATACCACCGATTGCTTTATTAATTCGAATTAAATTAGAAGCAGCAGGAGTCGACAAAATCCCATCTACAGTTGTGATAACTTTTTGAATTCCGTGTGCAGCTGCCATTCGAAGAATGACATCAATCGCTCTTTTATTACCATATCTACCATCACCACCTACAACCAAAACACCTCCATGAACCCCAGGCAGTGAACTCAGTATTGATTCAATAAAACTCTCAAGATAATGAGGCTCTTCGAACTTCACGGTACTTTTTCTTAATCCAGAGGTACCCGGCTTCTGATCAATAAAAGGTTGGTCTAACTTAACTGTAAGTTGGCTAAATTCTGTTGAATACACTTTGGTAAAAGCTTAGTGAATGATCTTAAAAAATGAAACGAGCATCAAAATGACAACACTAATAAATTCAGTGTGGCATTTCCGAAGTACGAAGCATAGCTATAAACCAAAGAGTACTTAAAACCAACGCACTTAGAACACCAGGACCCAATCCTAGACGCTGAATCGTAGTAGGAATTAATAAAGGGAAAGCTAAGGCCCCTACTAAAGGAGTAAAAGCAACAATGAAGCGAATCATCAATTAAGTGATAAAAGATTCAAAACCATTCTGATTCTGCTTTTAAATTTGGATTAGTATTATCAACAGGAGTAACTCGTTCAAATTTCATTGTTATGTTTCTTGAATCTACGCCATCTTTATCAATCGCTTGAATTGAATAGTTTTGAATACCATCTCTAAATGGAACTTGCAATCTAAAAGTTCCATCATTGGCCAAAGGAACTTCTTCATTTTCGATAAATAATTTAGCTGAGGGATCAGTTGCCCCATACACAATTAATTCAGCATCAGCAACTAACCAAAACGAACGTGGTTTAGGAGCCCCTCCTATCCCTGATTCATTCAATCCACTAGCCCAAATTCCACTTCCAGATTGATTATTTAAGCTTTGGTCTATTGGAGCTCCCTCTTGAAATTCTTCTGAACCTACACGTCTAGTCTTAAATTTTGTAGTTGCTGATTGATATAAACGTTCATGCAAACCACTATCTGGCTTATCTGAAGTAAAGCTATCCGTTTGAGGCTCAGAGGTGGTAACTGGGGCTTCCAAACTAAATGGAACAAATTGATCAAGAATTTGATCACTTGGATGTAGTGAAGGGACTTTGGCTGAGGATGAAAATGCAAGTGACATCCATTTATGACCAATTCTATAGCCAAGTTCAACCTTGTAGTCTCTACCACCTAGTGGGATAGGTAAGTACCACTCAGTACTGTGACTATCAACAACGACTTCTTGAAGAGTTCCTGGATTAGCTTCTCCATCATCTTTATGAGTAACATCAGCTAAACGTAAACAAAGCCTATTAGCGCCAACATTTTGAGCATTCGAACGATCTTCATCTGATATCTCCCAAAATACATATGCCCACTCTGGATCACGAGGGAGAAAAACAACTTTAGTTTGCGAAGAATTTGAATATGAAATTTCGTTTGATGATTCACCTTTAACGTTTAACAATTGCTTTTCTAGTTCCTTTTTTTCTTCGTAAAGAAAAACTCCTTTAACCAGTTCAGCCTTTGATTTTCTACTGTAAAGAGGAATACCTAATTTACTCGCTTTAAGACGAAGCTGACGAAGTGTTAAACGTGACAGGGATTCTTGATCAATAGTCACGCCCATAAACCTCCATTTTTTGTTTGGGATCAGTGCGATAAGTATGTGATGAAATGTGCGCATCTCGTTGATGTGGTCAGCATCTACTGACTCCAAGACGAGAACGAAAAATGGTATCTAAAGATAAAAACCATTGCAATAACTAAAATATAAGAGTTCATCTCCTATCAAAAGATTTCCAACAAACCAATTAATTCAAAGCCAATTAAAAAAAATAGATCCAAATTTCAAGACTTTTTTCTTTGGGATCATCTTCTTCAGATCAATGTTTTTCGTCTATGGCTTAGAGCAATCTGATTCCTCATACGCATCAATTAAATTGTTCAATGTCAAATCCAATGGAGCAACCTTTAAGCGATTTGCAAGCCTTTCCAATTGGACAGCTGCTCCAGAAAATTGCTCAAATAAAACTTGCACAAACTCATCATCATTAAACATTTTCGGGTTTTTCAAACACCATTCCAGCCAAGACTCCTTACCAGGTATCAAACCTTCCTCATTTTCAATTCTCATTGATTTAAAACATTGCAAGCAATGAGCCAGCATCCTGAGATGATGCTTTTCACTAACCGAAAGGCTTGTAGAAGCAATCAAATTAACAGCCTCTTTACTTAAAGGTCCATTATCAGAATTATCTACAAAAGTTGATTCCATCATCTTTGAGTGGGAGCATCTCTTACCAGTAAAGTTTAAAAGAATATTTATCTTTTAAAACATTTGACATTGATTTCTTTGACCTGAAAACATTATAAGAATATTAATGAATCAGTTATAGTATGGATCTAGGCAGTTATTTGAATACTTTTTTAATTACTGAAATAATGAAAATATCTTAAAAATTTTCTTCAAGCACAATTACCAGCTTAAACGTTTCTAAGCTTCGTGGTTTAAGGTAATAAAAGATTAAAACTACTTTCGTAACACTGAGTTTTACCCTTTGATTTGACTTAGAATGAAGTCTGAGATCCAACTATCCAAACACTCTGATCGTATGATGATCACCTAATGTCATAATTGGAATTTATCTGGATCTTAAAAGCCAAACTTTTCATAAATAAAAATCACTCCTACGACTTGATTTAATCAAAATAAAATGACCAAAACTAATACTGTCGAAGAAATTGTTTCCCAACCTTATAAATATGGTTTTATAACTGAAATAGAAACAGAGAAGATACCAAAAGGATTAAATGAAGATGTTATCAGGTTGATTTCTGCAAAAAAGAATGAACCTGAATTTTTATTGAAATTTCGTTTAAGAGCCTATGAACAATGGTTAAAGATGAAGGAGCCTGATTGGTCTGGTTTAACTTATTCCAAAGTTGATTATCAAGATTTAGTTTATTATGCAGCCCCTAAACAAGATATAAAAAAGAAAAGTTTAGATGAAGTTGATCCTAAATTACTAGAAACTTTTGATAAGCTTGGCATACCACTAAGTGAGCAAAAAAGGCTGACAAATGTAGCTGTAGATGCGGTTTTTGACAGTGTTTCTATAGCAACTACCTATAAAGAAAAACTCGCTGAGCATGGAGTAATATTCTGTTCTATAACTGAGGCAATTAGTGAATATCCAGGCTTAATTGAAAAATTTATGGGAACAGTTGTTCCCATAAATGATAATTTTTTTGCAGCTCTGAACTCAGCTGTTTTTAGTGATGGCTCATTTGTATATATACCTAAAGGTGTTGAATGCCCAATGGAATTATCATCTTATTTTCGAATAAACTCTGGTGACACCGGCCAATTTGAACGAACTTTAATTATTGCAGAAGAATCATCATCAGTCAGTTATTTAGAGGGTTGTACAGCGCCGATGTTTGATACAAACACTCTACATGCAGCTGTCGTTGAACTTGTGGCACTTGATCATGCATCTATTAAATATTCAACAGTTCAAAATTGGTATGCAGGTAATGAAGAAGGCGTCGGCGGAATATATAACTTCGTGACCAAAAGAGGAGAATGTAGAGGGAAAAGAAGCAAAATTAGTTGGTCTCAAGTCGAAACAGGATCTGCGATTACTTGGAAATATCCAAGTTGTGTACTTCAAGGAGATAATTCAATTGGTGAGTTTTATTCAATTGCACTAACTAATAATTTTCAAAAAGCAGATACTGGGACAAAAATGATCCACATAGGCAAGAATACAAAATCAAAAATCGTCAGTAAAGGTATTAGTGCTGGAAAATCTAAAAATAGCTATCGTGGTCTTGTCTCCATAAGTCCAACTGCTGAAGGATCAAGAAATTACAGTCAATGTGACTCAATGTTGATCGGTGACAAAGCCAGTGCGAATACATATCCATATATTCAATCTCAACAACCTCAATCAAATATTGAACATGAAGCTAGTACTTGTAGGATTTCAGAGGATCAACTTTTTTACTTGCAAAGCAGAGGAATTGACTTTGAAGAATCTGTTTCAATGTTAATTAGTGGATTTTGCAGTGATGTTTTTAATGAATTACCTATGGAGTTTGCATCTGAAGCAGATAAACTTCTAGCTTTAAAATTGGAGGGTTCAGTTGGATAAAAACAACACAAACCATACCTTTCCCCCACTACAACTTTCCCTCTAATTTAGTGATTTTATCAACTTCAGAAACAATATTATCTATTGAAGATCTTCATGCCAGTGTTGAGGATCAACATATTCTTAATGGTGTAAATCTATTAGTAAAAGAAGGGGAAATTCACGCAATAATGGGTCGCAATGGAAGTGGAAAAAGTACACTTTCAAAAGTTATAGCTGGCCATCCATCTTACAAAGTTCTATCAGGCTCCATCCAGTTTAAAGGAATGAATATTCTAGAGTTAGCTCCTGAAGAAAGAGCAAGAATTGGGATTTTTCTTGGTTTTCAATATCCGGTAGAAATTCCTGGAGTTAGTAATTTAGAGTTCTTAAGGGTTGCCACTAATTCTAGAAGAAAAGAATTACTTAAAAGTGAATTAGATACTTTTGAATTCGAAGATCTAGTTAAAGAAAGATTGAAAATAGTAGAAATGGATCCAGCCTTTCTAGAAAGAAGCGTAAATGAAGGTTTTTCTGGAGGAGAAAAAAAACGTAACGAGATTCTGCAAATGGCACTTCTGGAGCCATCAATATCAATACTGGATGAAACTGACTCAGGGCTTGATATTGATGCTCTAAGAATTGTTGCGTCTGGGATCAATAGACTATCGCGACCAAATTCGGCAACAATTTTAATCACGCATTATCAAAGACTCTTGAATGAAATTACTCCTGACTTTGTACACATTATGGCTGAAGGAAAAATAATAAAAACTGGCAATAAAGAGCTTGCAATTGATCTTGAAAAGTCTGGATATGACTTCATTGATAAAAATATCAAGAATAGGGAGATGGCAAAATGAAATCATCGGCTATTTGCCGAGAATGGCTTAATTCTCTTCCGCCTACTCAAGGTTATTTAAAAAAAGAACAAACCATAGGTCGAGGAAAACTTTTAGAAAAAGGTATGCCGTCTAACAAGGATGAAGCATGGCGTTTATCCAACTTCAAGAGATTAAATAGTTTTTTATCCTTACCACTCATTAATAATCACAAAGATATCTCATCAAAAGATCAATCCATCTTGCCCGATAAGGAAAAAGATAGAGAAAGAATTGTAATTAATTCTATTGAAAATAAAGTTAATGATATTAATTTGCCTAATGGTATTGAAACACTTACAGATATAGAAATTGAAAAGAATGTAGGAAAAATAGTTAAATCCAATAATATAAAAAATGATATTTCAGTATCTCTTAATCAAGCATCAAGCTCAAATATTTTAGCTTTAAAAGTTAAAAATCATTTTAATGGATCGTTAGAACTAGTAGTACCATCTATTGAAGAAAAATCTATCTCTACTAGAGTATTTTTACTTTTAGAGAGAGGTGCAAAATTAGATCTCTTACAAGTTTTCTTAGGTAATAATAACTCCGCACAAAATCATTTAACCGAAATAAAAATTGAATCTAACGTAGAGTTAACCCATGGGTTGATTTCTATGGGTGAAGGAAAAGAATCCTGCTCAATTTGCACTTTAGCAGTAGAACAATCAGAAAAAAGTATATATTCTCTCCATTCTTTATACCATGGTTGGGATTACGCCCGATTCGAACCAAGAATAATTCAACGAGAAGGTGAAGCTTCAACAATCATTAAAGGACTACAAGTAACTAAATCAAAAGAGCAAATAGCTACACACTCACTAATTAGATTTGACGGCCCAAACGGAAGACTTGATCAATTACAAAAAGCTGTCGCTTCTGAAAATTCCCACTGCATCTTCAATGGTTCGATAGAAGTTCCTCAAAAAGCGCAAAAAACAGAAGCTGCTCAGCTAAGTAGAAATTTACTACTTTCTAAACGCGCAAAAATTGATACAAAACCAGAGCTTGAAATAGTTGCTGATGATGTTAGGTGCACTCATGGAGCAACTGTAAGTCAACTTCAAGATGAAGAATTATTTTATTTACTTAGTAGAGGGATTGATAATGAACATGCTAATTCTTTATTATTAAAAGGATATTATGATGAAATTATTTCCCACTTTCCTAAAAGTGCTAAAAAATGGAATTTTTTTGAAAAGTTAATAAAAAAGTGAAACATTTAATAGATCATATTGCTGAAAAAAGTAGAAAAGATTTCCCACTAATAAATGGAGATCGTAAGAATTTAATATATCTTGATCATGCTGCTACTAGCCAAAAGCCACAAGAAGTAATAGATACTTTAAAAAAATATTATAGCTATCAAAATGCTAATGTTCACAGGGGTGCTCATCAACTTAGTGCAATTGCTACTGAAGAGTTTGAAAATGCTAGAAAGTTAACAGCAAGGTTTATTAACAGTAATAATGCAAAAGAAATTATTTTCACTAGAAATGCAACAGAAGCTATCAACCTTGTGGCTTATTCATGGGGTAATTATGAACTTCAGGAAAACGATGAAATATTAATCAGTTTAATGGAGCATCACAGCAATATAGTTCCTTGGCAAATAATATCCAAACAAAAAAAGTGCAAGCTCATTTATATCAATATTGATGAGAATGGGGAATTAGATATTGATGATTTTAAAAAGAAATTGAGTAATAAAACTAAACTAGTAAGCCTTGTACATGTAAGTAATACTCTAGGTTGCTGCAATCCTATTGAAGAGATATCTCATCTTGCGCATCAAAAAGGGAGCTTAGTGCTTTTAGATGCTTGCCAAAGTCTTGCTCACAAGCCTGTAGATATTAAAAAACTTGGTGTTGATTTTCTTGCTGGATCTTCCCATAAACTTTGTGGTCCAACCGGTATAGGTTTTTTATGGGGCAGAGAAGAAATATTAGAGAAAATACCACCTTTCCTAGGTGGAGGAGAAATGATTAATGAAGTTTTCAAGAATGAAAGTACATGGGCAGACTTACCTCACAAATTTGAAGCAGGTACACCCGCAATAGGAGAAGCTATAGGTATGGGAAAAGCCCTTAATTATTTACAATCAATAGGACTAAATGAAATTCATAATTACGAGAAAGAATTAACTAGATATCTTTTTGAAAAATTAGAACAAATTGATGATGTAAAAATTCTTGGTCCTAGTCCATTAAATCAGCCTGAGAGAGGGCCATTAGCCACATTTTATTTCAAAGAAATTCACTCTAATGATATTGCTGAATTACTCGACAATAGTAATATTTGTATAAGGAGCGGTCATCATTGCTGTCAACCACTTCATCGCTTCTATGGGATAAAGAGCACAGCGAGAGCTAGCTTAAGTTTTATTTCTACTACATCAGAAATTGACTACTTAACTGAAGAATTACAATCAATAATTTCTTTTTTAAAAAAGAATTCTTAAATATTAAGATTATTTCTAAAAAAAGCTTCAGTTTTTTTCAAGACTTGAACCTTGATTCTGCCATCTTTAAATCCATGACCTTCCTTCTTAAATAAATTAATTTCAACAGGAATTTCTTTTTTTGATAATTCTTCTTTGATTAAAATAGATTGATCAAATGATATAATTTTATCTTTTAATCCATGAAATAATATTAATGGAACATTGATATTATTAACATTTTGACAAGGAGATCTTTTAATATATTTTTCATAATCAGATTCGATATGACCTATTAAGTAATCCAAATAAAATTCTTCAAATCTATGTGTCGAATTAGCCATACTTAAAAGATCAGTTACGGGATATTTACATGCTGCTATTTTGAAAATATTAGTGGATGACAAGCAACCTAAAGCTGTAAATCCCGATGCACTGCTCCCGATAATTGCTATGCAATCCTTATTTGCCTTTCCAGAAGTAATTAAAACCTGAGCAGCCTTAGTACAATCAAAGACGTCAATGACACCCCAATTCCCTTTTAAGCGATCTCTATATTCCCTACCAAAACCTGAAGAGCCTCCATAATTAACATCGACAACCGCCCAACCCCTAGAAGTCCAAAATTGCACCTCCAGATCCAGTCCACAATTAGCCATACCTGTTGGTCCGCTATGACTTTTAACCAATAATGGAGGTGGTTTTGTTGGGCTATTAAGAGGTGGATAATACCAAGCATGGACATCTTCTTCATTCGCTCCGCTAAACCAAAAAGATTCACCAATACTTATTTGCTTTGGATCCAAGCTCAATGAAGAGGCAGGAGTATGATCCCAGCTGTAATCCAATAAATCTATTTCAAAAATCCCTTCACCAATTAATGGACTACTTGCAATTGCAACTAGTCGATTCTGATGTGAATGAAGTCCTGAAAACTCATTAAAAGGCTGATCAATAATTACTATTGAACTATTTTTTTGAAATAAAGCTAAAGTCCAAATTCCTTCCTGAGCAAAAGAGACAACAACATCATCCCCCGCACATGAAAAACTCGACATACCGAGAACCCATTGAGGAAAAGCGATTTCAGCTCGAATAGTCCATTTTTTTTGATTAATAGTAATAGCTGTATTATTTGTGTCAGTTTTAATTTGCGTGATATTCCACCATCCCGTGGTGTCTTCAGCTACGTAGAGTTCACCTTTATCCGACCACACAGGATTAAAAAATGATATTTGTCCCTTAAATTTCAAATATTCACTATTAATAGTTATTATTTTTATAAAATTCCCATCTTCTTGTAATCTAGCTAGTTTTAATTCATTTGAATCCCAGGGCATTGAAGTTTTTTGCCATTCAATCCATGCCAATTTTCGATCTTTCGAATTCAGTGCAAGATAACCTAAAAAACCTTTAGAAGAATATAGTTTTTTTGGATTTTGATAAGTTTTTTCTAGAGAAAAAGAAACTATATAATCTTCTCCTTTCTCTTCCAGCAATCCAATCCAAATATTTTTTTCTAAGTCAATTACACCACCTGCTAGAAAAGATGTGTCCTTTTTCGAAAGACAAATTGATTCTATTTTTGGTATTAATTTAAAAGAAGAAGAAGATTTCTCATCGTATTTTTCGCAAAGCCAAGTTCTCATCCACAAGCAATTATCGTAATTATCAATCCAAGTTAATATCAGAACTGAATCATTTAAAGCAACCGTTAATGGGGCTCCACCATAACCATGAATTTTTGTCCTTAAATCTATCGGATAAGGTGTTAACTCTTGAGGTAATGAATCTTTTTCTCTCCAAGGTCTAATTAAAGCAGTAGTTCTTCCCTTTTCGTTTGGTCTTTGTTCTAACCATAAAACCCAATCTCCTATTATCCGAGGCTCTTTAACTATTGGAGCTTCGCCATAAACTTTTTCAGCATCCAAGATTGTCATTTTTTGATTCATCCTTGATGTTGAGAGTCAATGATTAATTCACTCACTTAACTTAAAACAAAGTACAGTATAAAAGTTGTTGTTTTGAGACTCCTTTGGCTGGCAGTTTTGCTCAACTTGCAAAAAATGCAGAAAAAAAGAAGCCTTCAATATCAGTTTCTAAAGAACCTGTCACAAACCCCCCTTTGAAGGTATTTCAGCTTGGCAACGAAGCTTTAAGAACCCCTGCGAATCGTATCGTCAAAGTTGATGACTCAATTCGAAAGTTAGTTAAAGATATGCTTATAACTATGTATTCAGCCAAAGGAATTGGTTTAGCTGCGCCGCAAGTAGGCATACATAAAAGGCTTTTGGTTATTGATTTAAACTTTGAAGATCCCAATGCTCCTCCAAATGTTTTTATAAATCCTGAAATAATTTCATCTAGTGCAACCATAGATACTTATGAAGAAGGCTGTCTAAGTATTCCTGGAGTATATTTAAATGTTTTAAGGCCCTCATCAATCAAATTAAGTTATCGAGATGAAATGGGGAGACCCAAAAAAATGAATGCTGATGGTCTAATGGCACGATGTATTCAGCACGAAATAGATCACCTAAATGGTGTCTGCTTTGTTGATAGAGTCACTGATGAAAATGAACTCAAAAAACAATTAAATGAAAATAATTTCAATCAAAGCGATGTCATAAAAGCAACAAATTAAAAATTCTTTTTAATTAAAACTACAAAAATCAAACCCTATTCAATTCTTTATCTCTCTCCAAATTAAATGACAACAATTTTCGATAAAATTATTAGTGGTGAATTACCTTGTGATGAGGTTTTTAGCGATGAAAAATGCTTAGCTTTTAAAGACATAACTCCCCAAGCACCTACCCATATTTTATTAATTCCCAGAAAACCTATCCAAAGTCTGCAACAAATAACAGAAGAAGATCAAGAATTACTTGGTCACTTACTACTTAAAGGAACAAAAATTGCGAATGCTGCTGGTCTTGAAAGTTGGAGAACTGTTATCAATACAGGAGAAGAAGCTGGTCAAACGGTATTTCACCTACATATTCACATAATCGGAGGAAGAAAATTAAATTGGCCTCCAGGTTGATTATTTACTTTTTATTATTGATTCCTAATCAATCAGCACGATTGCCTTACTGGCTTAGTGTCTGACTCATCTCACCCCAGTTTTGCGCTATAAGATAGGTAATTAGTTAAGTTCAATGGATTCTCAAACAGCTGCAGATAAAAACGGCATTATTAATAAAGTAAGTACAGATTTACAAGATTTTTGGTCAAATCTTAGTGATAAGCAGCAATCTATTTTAAAAAAAATATGGTCAATTTTAACTTATAAATGGCAATGGCAAATAATTCTGAATGCCCCTTTTTTAGTTATTTGGATATTAGATCAAACTATTCCTGCAGTTCATTCATTTAATATGCAGCTTATTTTTTCACTTCCAATACCTTTGGTAATAAAAACATATTTGGGTTTTAGCTAAGATATATAAATAAATCACTTTGATGAGTTTTCCTCTCAAACAGTGTCAAATTTAACTCTAAAAAATACGCTAGCCTTATTGCTAATCAAGTTTTATTGATTTTGAAATAATCCAATTAAATGACCTCATCGATTTCTAAAGCTCAAAAAGGATTAGTAAGCCAACTTATTAAATTAAGAAAGCTTACTCAGCCATATTTTCTACCTTATACAAAGAACAATGGCTGGCTATTTCTCTATTTGTTAATAGCTTTATTATTTTGTGTTGGCGGAACAGTTCTATTTTTACTTACAGGTTTAATGAGCCTGTTAACCAATTTAGCTCCAGAGATAACAAACCAGTTTTTAGGAGGAGTTCAAAATTCCTTAAAGGTCATTTGGGATGGTCCTTCGGGAATAATCATTTCGAGCTTATTTGCCTTAGGTCTTTTTTCATTTATCACAATAAGAGGTCAATTGAGACAAAGAAGATGGATACCGTGGTTATTCCTAGGTCTAATAATTTTAATGCTGGTATCTGTTAATGGTATTAATGCTGGGATTAGTTTTCTTGTAAGAGATATCACTAATGGTTTAATACAAAAAGATGAAAATACAAGTTATAAGAATTTATGGATTTTAGGAATTTGTTTTTTTGCAGCATTGCCTATAAGAAGTTTTCAATTTTATTTTACAGCTAAACTTCAGCTTTTATGGAGAGAATGGCTATCAAAGAATCTCATAAATGATTACTTAGAAGATCGTACATATTATATTTTAAATCCAAATGAAGAATCCGAAACAAATATCGATAATCCTGATCAAAGGATTACAGAAGATGCTAGAGATTTTACTGAACAAATAATTGATTTATCAATCAATGTTTTTGATTCTCTTTTGGTATTTTCCTTAAATATTTTTATTTTATTGAGTATCAGCAAAGAATTAACTATAGCTCTAATTTTATATGCATCAATTGTTTCAGCATTACTTATATTTGCTAGTAAAAAGCTTTTTACAATAAATTATGATCAACTAAGATTTGAAGCTGACTTTAGATATGGGCTAGTTCATGTAAGAAATAATGCAGAATCTATCGCTTTCTATTCTGGTGAAAATCAAGAAGAAAATGAAGTTTTTAGAAGATTAAATTCTGTTGTAGAAAATTTCAACTTACTAATAATTTGGGAAGCATTTCTTAGGGTTTTACAACGTTCAGGAATATATGGGAGTGTTTTTATCCCATTTATAATTCTTGCTGCTCCAATTCTTAGTGGCCAAATGGACTATGGGGAATTTGCACAAGCAAGATTGAATTATAGTCTTCTTGAAGGATCTTTATTTTTCATAATCTATAAAATTGAAAAATTAGCAAGATTTTCCGCATCCATAGGCAGACTTGAAGGTTTTCAATCCAATATGAATGATGTAAAAGATAATCAATATGATGATTTTAACGTAGAAATTAAGACTAGAGATTCAATTATTCTTAAAAATGTCAGTATTAAAACTCCGGGAAAAGATAATTTCCTAATTAATGATTTAAATCTAAGTGTTGAAACTGGTCAAAGTCTTCTCGTGGTAGGACCTTCTGGTTGCGGGAAAACTTCTCTACTTAGGGCTATCAGTGGCCTATGGGCAATACAATCTGGTGAGATAGAAACACCCTCAAATGGTGATTTACTTTTTATCCCACAAAAGCCATATATGACTCTTGGCTCTTTGAGAGAACAGCTTTGTTATCCATTAGATAAAAATAGATTCAGTGATGATCATTTAAAGGCCGTTTTAGAAGAAGTTAAGTTACCTCAAATTATCCAAAGATATCCTGATCTAGATATCAAACAAGATTGGCAAAGACTATTATCTCTTGGAGAGCAACAAAGGTTAGCTTTCGCAAGACTTTTGCTAAATTCACCTAAATATGTTGTTTTAGATGAAGCAACAAGCGCATTAGATGTAAATACAGAAAAACATCTTTATGAACTTCTTAACCAACGTGAGATGGCTTGCATTAGCGTTGGTCACAGGCCAACACTTAAGAACTATCATGAAACTGTGCTGGAAATTACAGAAAACAAAGGCTGGCGATTGTTGCCCGCTTCAAGTTACACGTTTAATGAAAACTAACTTATTTTTATGAACTCAAATACTGACAAAAACCTTGATGATCAGTTAAAAGAACAAGCAAATACTGATTCAGAAATTAAAATTCCTAGTACAACTGCAACCACAAATGACATTCCTGAGTTTGGTTGGAGTGGATATGCAGAGAGGATAAATGGAAGATTTGCAATGATTGGTCTTGTCTCAGTTTTACTTATAGAAGCTCTGAGCAAGATATCCTTTTTGGAATGGGCTGGACTAATTACTAAATGATGAAAATTAGATCAATCATCAAACCTTGAACTATTGTCTCTAGGTCTAGCCTTACGAGATGAGGGTGAATAAGAACTTCCAGATGGTCTTTTATTAGCATTATTAGGAACGGAGTCTTTTGAAGGCCTTCTATTAGCCCTACTAACTCCTTTTTCGGAACTGGAGAAGGCTGCATCTTCAATATTATTTTTATTTTTAGAGGGTCTACTAGTAGGCCCTGAGGAAGATCTATTTAGATTTTCATTATTTAATCTTGAAGATGATACTTGAGAAGGGTTAGAAGACTCATTTCTTCTACGACTTGATGTTTGTCCACTTGCTAAAGGACGGCTCCCTCTTCTAGTTTCTTGACGACTAGTTCTCCTGTCGCCAAAGTTTGAGGTTCTATCAGAAGAAAATTTTGAGTTATTAAATCTTTCCATTCTTCTATTTCTATCTCCATCTCTTTCTCTTTCTCTTTCTCTTTCAGATCCTCGTGTATTTATACCTGAAGAGCTTATATTTCTAGGCCTTCTACTTACAGCCTGCTCTGGGATTGCAGCTCTTGATGGTCTTCTTCGATAATTTTCATCATCTGAATATTCTTCCTCATAGTCATCTCTACCTGAAAAACGCCTATTGATAGGTTGAGATTCATCGAATCGATCATAAGCCCTATCAAGCCCTGAATCTGATAGGCCTCCTCGCGAAGATCTTGGTAACTCAGGCTCTTCGTCAAAATATGAAGATCTGCGTGCTTGATCTGTTGCAATACCTCTTAGTCGAACACTTTCATAAGCAAAAAACACAGTTGTTCCCGCAAGTAAAAACTGTCCAAACTGAAGAATTGGATCTAAACGCCATCCCTGAAAAAAGAGAATTCCGCCACATAGCAATCCAATAGCGGCAAAGAATACATCGTAATCTCTTGCCAGCGCTGGTTTGAAAGACCTAAGAAAATATAAGCCAGCCCCGCAAACAGCAAGAACTATGCCTACAATGCTTGCCCAATTTAGACTGGCATTGACCAAATTTGCCCTCTGAAATAAAGATTTTTAGGTTGTAATCCAACCTGTATTCAATCAGTCTATGACAAATTTAGGTAATTACTAGCGCCCCCTATCGCAATGCATCTTTTTGACTAACCCAAATCAATGCAGCCGCAGCAGGTGCGACTATTAAAGCTCCAGCGGCAAGAAAACTTCCTATCATTCCAACAGCGGAATTTGTGGCAGCTTCACCAGAAACTCCAGCAGTAAGAAACAAATTTAATAAATGAAAAGCCATTTCAGCTAATTCCAATGCGACACCAATATAATCTTACGAAATCAGAGATGATTTATACCATCTATTCAATAATCCTTTGAGCTTTGTGATGCCTCTATTAATTAAAAGCCTGCCAACACTACATTTTTTATTTAGTTTTTTTATTGGCGCTCTTATCCTTGTATTCCTTCTAAGAATTATTTTGACTTGGTATCCAAAAATCGATTTAAGAACTGGCTTATGGCCAATTATTTTTATACCAACAGAACCTGTTCTAGTGGCAACACGAAAAATTGTTGCGCCAATTGGAGGAGTAGATGTAACTCCAATAATTTGGGTAGGGCTCTTAAGTCTTTTTCGCGAATTATTTTTTAGTCAACAAGGTTTGTTAACTCAAATCATGTTGCGAACTTAAAAACTAATGATCTACAACATTTCTTGTTCAACAAACTTTGTATGAACATCTCCATTTATAAATTCTTTTCTTTTCAATAACTGTAAATGAAAATCAATAGTAGTAGTAATTCCTGTGACAGCGCATTCGTTTAAGGCTCTTTCCATTCGTTTTAGTGCTGCTTCTCGATCCCTTCCCCAAACAATTAGTTTTCCTATTAAAGAATCATAAAAAGGAGGTATATCGTAACCTGTATAAACATGGCTATCTACCCTTACCCCTGGTCCACCAGGAGGTAACCAACCAGTAATTTTTCCTGGAGAAGGTCTAAAATTATGATTAGGATCTTCTGCGTTAATTCTACATTCAATAGCATGTCCTTCAAGCTTAATCTCTTCCTGGCTGAATTGTAATTTTTCTCCTCCAGCGATACGTAATTGCTCAGATATAAGATCCATTCCTGTAACTAACTCAGTCACAGGATGTTCAACTTGTATTCGAGTATTCATCTCCATAAAATAAAAATTACCTTGCCTATCAAATAGAAACTCAACTGTTCCAGCCCCTTCGTAATTGATGCTTTTTGCTGCTGCAACTGCTGCCTCTCCCATCCTTATTCTTAAATGGTCATCTAAAGCTGGACTTGGTGATTCCTCTAATAATTTCTGATGTCGCCTTTGAATTGAGCAATCTCTCTCTCCAAGGTGAACAACATTTCCAAATCGATCAGCAAGAATCTGAACCTCTACATGCCTTGGGCGATCAATAAATTTCTCCATATATAGGCCTGGATTACCAAATGCAGCTTCTGCTTCTCCTTGAGCAGCTTTAAAAAGGTTCTCTAATTCATTAGCATGGCCAACCAAGCGCATACCTCTTCCACCTCCTCCTGCCGTTGCTTTAATCATTACCGGATAACCCATTTCCGAAGCAAGCTTGGATGCATCTGAGACACTTTCTAGCAAACCCTCACTTCCAGGAACTGTAGGAACTCCAACCTTTTGCATAGTCGATTTAGCGGTCGACTTATCACCCATTGAACGAATTGCATGAGGAGAAGGACCAACAAAAATTAGGCCGTGATCTCCACAAATCTCTGCAAATCGATCATTCTCGGCTAAAAAACCATATCCAGGGTGAATAGCATCAACTCCTCGTGAAGTTGCTGCAGCTAATATATTCGGAATATTTAAATAACTTTTACTACTCGGCGAATCTCCAACACAAACAGCTTCATCAGCTAATTGAACATGTAGAGCATTTTTATCAACAGTGCTGTAAACAGCAACCGTAGCAATCCCCATCTCTCGACAGCTTCGGAGAATTCTTAAAGCTATTTCGCCACGATTAGCTATCAGCAGTTTGCCTATGGGCATTCAAAATTATCAGGTCCTCAGGCGGATCGTATCAGTATTAGTGCCCAAGACTGAAACCAAATAGGTAGAAGCTTAATAGGTTAAGCATTATGATCATGATTACTTAGTGTTTAACTAAGTAAATTTGCGGATGTGGCGGAATTGGTATACGCGCATGTCTAAGGAACATGTGGCTTCGGCCTTGCGAGTTCAAGTCTCGCCATCCGCATTTTTCAAAAATGATGCTCATCCATAAATGAGTAAAAATCCTTTAGCAATTATCTTTGTATCTAATGGACCAGGTGAATTAGCTACATGGGTGAAGCCACTTGCAAGAGAGCTTCATAAACAAATAGAGATGAGACCTCCATCTCAGAGCTCTGCAATATCCCTAAACTTAGTATTAGTTCCTTGCCCCAATGCAAATGGTCATGAAAATCTTGCAGCCCAAAAATGGTTGCAATTTGAAAAGATTATAAAAGCAAAAAATTTCTGGGAACTGATTTTTAGACCAAATAGATTTGGTTTATGGCCAACTAAAGGGTTAGTAATTTTTTTAGGAGGAGATCAATTTTGGAGCGTCTTACTCTCAGCAAGATTGGGATATTTACATATGACTTATGCAGAATGGATTGCAAGATGGCCTTTTTGGAATGATCGTATTTTAGCGATGTCAGACAATATTCTTCAAAGAGTACCAAAGCGAATTCAAAACCGTTGTTCAGTAATAGGAGATTTAACAGCTGACTTGAGTGAAGCTGCAAAAATTGATGATCCCCTACCCCCTGGAAAGTGGATTGCACTCATGCCAGGCTCCAAAAGCTCCAAACTGAAAATTGGTATACCTTTCTTTCTTGATGTGGCTGATAAAATATCAGAATCAATGCCTAATTGTAGGTTCATAGTGCCTCTTGCACCTACTACAAATATAGATGAGCTAAAATACTTTGCTAGCAGAAAAAATCCAATCTCAAAACAATATAATTCAGGAATTAAATCAATTCTTAAATCTAATAATAAAGAAAAAAGAGGAATACTAATAACAGAAAAATCTACAGTTATTTTAATACAAGAAAAACATCCTGCTTATAATGATCTTATTCAATGTGATTTAGCAATAACAACAGTAGGTGCCAATACTGCTGAGCTGGGGGCATTAAGTATTCCTATGATAGTTGTTGTACCTACTCAACACCTATTAGTTATGGAAGCATGGGATGGATTGATAGGTTTAATTGCTAGATTACCAATTTTAAAATGGTGCTTAGGCTTATTAATTAGCTTGATCAAAATGAGGAATAGAGGCTTCATGGCTTGGCCAAATATATCTGCTAAAAGAATGATTGTACCTGAAAGGATTGGTCATATAACTCCTAACCAAATAGCTAAAGAAGCTATGGATTGGCTTAATGCTCCTTCTAGGCTATCTGGTCAAAAAAAAGATCTTCAAATGCTCAGAGGAAACAAAGGAGCAAAAAAGAAATTTTGTCAGCAAATTATTAATCTTTTGAAGGAAAAAAACCTTTTGAATTGATCACCATGGATCTTCAATATCTAAAAGTTCTTTATCTTTAAAGGTAGAATCTTCAATTTTTTCAATAGGTGGTTTTTCCAAAGGTTCAATATCTAAAGGTTCTTCATCTCTTGAAATTTGAGATCTATTTTTACTATTTCGAGTGGAAATTCTAGGCTCATAATTATCAGACCTATTTATTAATTTCGACTTATCATAATTTGATTGGCTTTCTTCAATTTCTGAATAAATTGAAGATTCATCTGGTTCATCTAGGTATCTTAGTTCTTGATTATATTGTTGTTCTTCTGATTCCTGTAATTCTACGTATTCCATCTCATCTTCTTGAAAAATTTCCTCTTGTGCTTGTTCTAAAAGTAGCTGTTCCTCATTGCTACTCTCACCAGAAGACAATTGATTTTCAACTGGAACAAGATTAACTCTATACCTATCTCTTTCACTCTCCTCCCATCCAGAGTTACCTACCCCAAGCTTTTCAAGAAAACCACTACTTAGCTGTTTTAATTTTTCTTCAGCCCCCTCATAAACAATTATTCGATCCGGACCGCTACTGACAATTTCATCTACTGGCATCTCCCAAGTACTTAAAACCCCTTCACCTAACAAAGGAACACCTAATGCTCCCATGACCAAAGTCAATAATTCACCAGTTTCAATATCAAAAGAAAAGCCAAGAACTCTTCCTAACTGATCTCCTGATTCAGTAATGACCTGGCAATTGATAACTTTATTAAATCTTTCTGGAACAAAGTTTTCGCTTAAAGAATCTAATGTATCAACCAAAATCACATCACCCACTTGACGAATCTGATCAAGAGGAAGCCATCTTGGCAGTCCAGGTAAAAAACGTGTTAACGGATTATCTCTAAGTCCCAAAGCAACAACTTCTCTCCGATCAATATCAACAACAACTTCCCCTACTAGACCCAATCTTCGTCCAGTATCACGAGTAATAACCTGAGTCCCCATTAACTCAGAACGAAGCCATAATCTGTCACTTGGGACAGCGGATGTTGATTCTTGTGGGGCTTGAGTGTTGGTCAACTCAAATATGCAGAAATTAGATTTGTAGAACCATATTGAATCATCTTAGTAAATTCAATCAAGCTGCGATTGGCAACCCAACAACTTGAGTATGATTCCCCCTTGCTTGGGTAACCCCAATAGTCCTCATTGACGCTCCAATCATAGGTCTTCTATGACTTACAACAAGAAATTGTGCATGTTCTGCTTGTCGAGCAATTAAAGCCGCTAACCTTTCAACATTGACCCCGTCTAAAAAACTGTCTACTTCGTCAAGAGCATAAAAAGGGGAAGGTCTAAAACGTTGCAATGCAAAGAGAAAACTCAAGGCAGTTAAGGATTTTTCTCCACCTGACATGGCTGCCAGCCTTCTGACAGGCTTACCTTTTGGATGAGCCACCAAAGTCAATCCTCCCTCTAAAGGTTCATCAGGATTTTCAAGTTGTAAATGTCCATCTCCTTCAGACAGACTTGCAAAAATTTCGCGAAAATGTTCATCTACTGCATGAAAAGCCTCCATAAAGGCCTCCTGACGCAAAGTTGAAACAGTCTCAATACGAAGCAAAAGTTCAGATCTTTCATCAGTTAGAACCTGTAGCCTACTTTCAAGTTCATTAAGCCTGTCTTCTAACTTTGCTAATTCTTCTAATGCAAGCATATTGACTGGTTCCAATTCTTCCATTTTCTTCTGCAAAGCCTCCAAATCAGAAAGTAAAACCTCAAGACCTTTTTCTCTTATTTCATCTGAAATCAATGGTAAAGGATTAGGAAGCTTCTTTTCTAATTCAGTACAACGATTCGTTTCTATACGTATCTCTTCCTTCATATTTTTTTGATCTTCTCTTAAACGTTGAAGACTCCATTGAAGTTCTTGCAAATTTAAACGTTTTGTATTTACATCAGCTTCTACAGAATCTCTTTCTCGCCGTTGTTCCCCAAATCGAGTTTCTAGTTTCTTCTGCTCATTAATCAAATCTTGCCGAGTTGAATTCAGTTGCTTGGTTTGCTCACGCCAATTAATATGAGCAGAAGCAAGAGTCTCTATTGAATCCTTTAAGCGATTCTCTTCGATGATTAAAGAATTTTCTTGATCAGTTAAACGATCAATTGCAAGCTTATTTTGTGATTGCTTATTTAAAATCTCA
This sequence comes from Prochlorococcus marinus XMU1408, assembly GCF_003208055.1. Taxonomy (NCBI): domain Bacteria; kingdom Bacillati; phylum Cyanobacteriota; class Cyanophyceae; order Synechococcales; family Prochlorococcaceae; genus Prochlorococcus; species Prochlorococcus marinus. Next base: position 120,915 of record NZ_QJUE01000001.1, on the reverse strand, counting down.
TCTCTCTTATTTCTAAAATCTATAAGGTTTTTATCAGCATCTTCTAGTTCCTTTTGCAATTTGTTCCAAACAGATGAATCACTTGATTTATCTATAGTTTTTTCTTCCTTTTCAATTTTTAATAAATCTACCTCTAAAGGTTTGATATTCGCATTAATCAATTCTAATTGAGAAATTTTTTCTTTTTTTGTCTTAAGAAGTTCTTCAATTCTTTTTTGACGATAACTTTGGCGTTCTAATAAAGGGGAATTTGACCTTTTAGAAGTTTCTCTTTCAGCGTCGAGCGCTGCTTTTTTTTGCTCTAATTTACTTAGTTCATTTCTAAATTTTTCTAGATCATTAGTTAGTTTTTTCTCTTGATTTTGACAATTTACAAGAGTCTCACTTACTTCTAATAATCTATTCTTCAATAGATCAGAATCATCATTATCTTTTACTCTCCCAAAACTCAAACCTAAAGATCTATTATTTAAACTACCACCAGTAATTGCTCCACTCTTTTCCAACAATTCACCTTCTAAAGTAACAGCTCTTTTAATACCAATTTGATCACGAGCTGATGATAAGTCACTAAATACAAGCGTCTCTCCAAATACATATCTGAATACATGTTTATATATAGGATCAAATTTAATCAAATCAATTGCCTTTCCTATTAGTCCGGTATTAGTATTAAGATCACTACCAAGAGATCTAAGAAATACTTCAGATTTATTTTGAGAATTTTTTAAAATCTTGTTAAGAGGTAAAAAAGTCAATCTTCCAGCTCGTTTCCTTTTTAAAAGATCGATTGACTTTCCAGCAATTCGATCATCATCAACAACAACTTGGCCAAGCCGAGCGCCAGCAGCTACTTCAAGCGCAATCCTATAACGATCTTCAACCTCGCCTAAGTTAGCAACAGGGCCATGTATACCATCTAATCCAGATTCTAATAATAAAGTTAATGCACTTGTCCCTCTACTTTCATATATAATTTCCTTCCTACTTTCTAAACGAGCAATATCATTTTGAAGCTTTCCTTGCTCTTTCTCTAATCTAAACCTAGTTCGCTCTTTTATACTTTTTTCTGAAGATAATTCTATAAACTCTTGTTTTTTAATTGCAATTAAATCCAATATATTTTCCCATTCTTTATTCAAATTATTAATTTCTAAGTGTACTTTTTGATTAGCACATTCATCAGATTTTTGATCACTATCTAATTCTTTTAAAATAACATTTAATTGTAATAATTTTTCTTCAAGATTTTGTTTTTCTATTCTTTTTGGATCTAATTTTGATTGGATTTCATTTTTATAATGCCTAGCCTTCTGATGCTTTTCCATCCAAGCACCAGAACGGCCTGCTATATCTGAAAGTTTTCTTCTAGAAGATTCAACCCAAGCCTCAGCTTCTTTACAATTCAACTCAGCTTCATCAACATCTTTAGGATTAATTTGATTAAATTTATTTTGTAATTCAGTTTGGAAATCTTTTTTTTTCTGTAGAAGATTATTTCTATATTCTTTTAATTTGTCACCTTCATTTTTATGATTAAGTCCCTGCCTTTCTAACTCTCTATGCTGAGATTCAATTCCTGCTATTTTAGATTGGACTGCAATCAATTGATCTTCACCTAGTTCTTTGACGTTTTTCTGTAAAATATTCAATTTATCTATAGATTTTTTTAATTCATTTTCTTTATTGACTAAATTTTCTGAACCTACTTTTTCTTTTTTGATCAAATCTTGATGCTCTAAATCTAATTTTCTCAAAACCTTTTTTGCCTCTTCATAAGATAAAACTAATTCTTGCTCTCTTCCAATCAATAATTGATTTTTTAGATCTTTATATAAACTGGCTTTCTCACAATCTTTTTGCAAACGCTGTTTGGAAAGATTCAATTCTTGTTCAACAATCCGACAACGTTCTTGCCGTTCATAGACATCATCTAACTTTGAACGGGTTTGATCTATACGAGTATCAAATAATGCAACACCAGCAAGCTCATCTATTAGGCCTCTACGATCTTTATTACTCATGGAAACTATTCGAGTAACATCTCCCTGCATAACAACATTGCTACCCTCAGGGTCAATTCTGAGACGTCTTAATTGTGTTTGTAATTGCTGTAAATTACAAATCTCACCATCTGCGCTGTAAGTGGAAGCATATGAGCCACCTGGCATAACCTTTAATCTTCTTGAGACTGTCCATTCTTTTTGCCCAGGCTTAATCCAAGGTCCTTGTTCTGTAGGGTCTATTCCTTCTTCTGCTTCATCAGGCTGCCAATCAGTGAGATCGAATTTTACAGTTACTTTGGTTTCCGAAGATTTTCCAGCTTTCAATACTCCACTATTAACCAAATCAGGCAATCTATCTGCTCGCATTCCTCGACTATTTGCAAGGCCTAAACAAAACAAAACACCATCAAGAATATTGCTTTTACCTGAACCATTAGGACCTGTTACGACAGTAAAGCCCTCTTCAAGTGGAATCGACATCGATCCACCAAAGGACTTGAAATGAGACAAATCTACATGGTTGATATGAACCAACAGAATGTATTCACGATATGAATGACGTTAGCGAAATATTAGAGAAACTCAAGTCTTTCTATATCACAAACAATATTTACTGTTTTTCCTGAGGATTCTGCAACCATTTTTATCTATTAATAAATCCCCTGGCTCATTTTCCCATTGAAGAGATAAATTTATAAAATTATTTTCAATATTGGGGAGAGAGTTAAAAAAAATTCCTTTTTTAACTCTAGTTGCAACTCCTCTATTCCCAGAAACAGCCTTTTCTGTAATAAAAAGCCAATCCAGGTTATGAGGAGCAATATAGACAGCTTGAACATATGGTCCATCCATTATGGGTATCTCATTTAAGCGCCAAGTTCGGCAATATTCTTTATCTTCTATAAGTAAATCAAAATGAATACCTCTTAAATCATCAGGTGCTCCAATATGTCTTAATAAAACCCACCTGTGATGATTTTTTTTATCAGTAGTTTTCAACTAAAAATCAATAACTAAAATTGAGAAGAAATTTCCATAAAAATCTTTCAGGAGACAAGTCTCCTAAATACAGATTACTTATCGACAAATCTTTTAGCTTTTAGCCTCAGGTACAAACCTTAAAGCAATTAAGAGAAGGCTTCCTGCACCTGCTATTGAAGCTAATACTAGGCCAAAATCTGTAGGGATTGTATTAGAAGCAAAAACCATTGATGAAATTCCGACGCCCATGGGTTGTTTAGAAGATACCAGAGACGTTTAGCACTATAAGTATTCGAATAGCAATATTTGTAAGCAAAGACGACGAAAATTTTTCATGAAATTTTGGACCTAAAACATTTAAAACGTAGAAACAAGCTTTCTTTAGAAGTGAATTTTCAAAATTGAATACTATTAAGGGGTTTCGATTAGGACAATATCTCTCTATTCTTGAATAAACCTTTTGGTTTATGGAATCAGTGAATTCCTCATCCTCTCAATCCTCAAATTCAGTTGAAACTGAAGAAGCTATTGCTGAAAAATCGTCAGAGCAATGGTTCAATGAACAATTTGATAATTTATTGCCAAAGATTCAAGAACGTTGGCCAGATTTAGCTAGACAGACATTAGAAGCCACAAAGGGTAGTCTTGACGAATTAATAAATGTCATATCCTTACATTCAGGTAATAACGATTTTGGAGTTAAAGAACAATTAGAAGAAATTTTTCATTCTGCATCGGACAAAACAAGAGATCTAGCAGAATCTCTAGAGCCTCTTGAAAAACAGCTTGAAGACCTTCTAGACGAGTTAAATAGCACTTTAAGACCTCGCATTGAGAGACCAATCAGAAAAAGGCCCCTTTTCGCGATTGGCATTGCTGCTGGAATTGGAGTTTTATTTGGGATACTTCTTAGTGGAGGCAAAAGAAATTAATGTCCAATTCAGAACGAAAGAAAGGATTAGGAGCTGCCGCAAGAGTGACAGCACTTGCAAGTTCAGTAATGGATCTTCATGTGCGCATTGCGCTACAAGAAATGGACAGAGAAAAACGCCGCTTAATCAGTGGTGGGATTTTCCTGGCTACTGGGGGAGTCCTGATGTTATTTTCTTTACTTGGATCTGAATTAATTCTTGGATTTTGGATTCACGACTTGCTTGAACTAGATACGAAATCTACTATTTTAATTTTGGTTGTTATCAATCTTGTCTTAGCTGGAATGAGTTTGAGAATTGGGGGATATCTGGCAAAAGGGCCTTATCTTCCTGAAACTTTAGAGGGAATATCAAAGACTACAAAAGCTGTTTTAGGGAAAAATTAATTTAGTTAATTTTGTAATTTATCCATCTACAATCAATTGAACCATTATTTACCTGAAAACGACGACTAGCTTTCATGCCTAAATATTGACTTAATTTTGGATTACCGTTAAGAAGCCAAAGATCCCAACCAGAGGCTTGTGTTTTACAATAATCACCTAATTCTTTATAAAGTGTAGGTAAGAAATTTTCATCTCCTATTCTTTTCCCATAAGGAGGATTACAAACTAAAAATCCTATTCCAGGTGGTAATTGTAATTCTTGAAAAGGGCAGTTAATTATTTCTATATAATTTTCCAAGCCTGATTTCCTAACATTCTCCATAGCAGAAGTAGCAATACTTTGGTCAAATTCACATCCAATTACTTTTGGTAATTGTTTATCAAGAGTAGTAACTTTCTGTGCACTTTTTAATTCACTATTCCACAAATTAATATCAAAATCTGGCCAATTTTGAAATAAAAATTTCCTATTTATACCAGGTGATATTCCAAATAAAGTACTAACTGCTTCAATTAAAAATGTTCCAGAACCACATAATGGATCTACCAAATTTTGATTACCATCCCATCCTGTCATTCGCATTAACCCTGCAGCTAAGGATTCTTTAATAGGAGCGATTCCAACAGCAGGCCTATATCCTCTTTTATGAAGACTAGTATTACTTCCATCAACACTCAAAACTGCTTGATTCTTTGCCAGATGCAAATGAAAGCACATATCTGGATTATTCAAATCAATGTTTGAACGAAAACCCCAACGTTCTCTCTGAAAATCAATAATGGCATTTTTCACTTGCAAGGCAGTGTAATGACTATGTGATAAACCTTCTCCAATTCCAGTGACGCTCACTCGAAAACTTTTTTTGGGTAAAAGCCAAGTTTCCCAATCAATTGCAGTTTGAATGCCGTCATACAGTTCACCAGGGCCATGACAAGGAAATCTACAAATTTCTCTTAAAAATCTAAAAGATAATCTAGCCCTTAAATGTAATCTATATAAACAAGCCATATCAGCTTCAAATAATATGTGCCGCCTTGAGGCTTTAGCTTCAAATGCTCCAAATTCTATCAACTCTTTAGCGCCCTCTTTTTCAAGACCTTGAGAAATAGAAGCTACACATTTCATTATTTTAAAGTTATTAAAAATCAATCGAAAGCATGATTAAACCTTAATCGATTAATTCCCAAAGATCTGTCAGAATATATATGTCTATTTTCTAATGGACTAGGTGATTCACACCAGTATCTCGGACAGCGGTTCGATTCCGCTCAGCTCCATAAAATGGGGCTGCAATGGCTTCGACGGGGTATCAGGCGAGTGACTGAAGCCTGCTCGGTCAGAGCAAAACCATAACTGCTAACAACATCGTTAGTTTCTCCCGTCAAACAGCCCCTGTTGCTGCTTGATCTTTTAACGGAGATGGGGTCAGATCAGCCTTATTACCCAATTGATCCATGGAGCCTGGAAGGGCTCCTTTTTAATTGCGCCGCGATGGGTCTTAGAGTCTCAATAATCTTCAAAATTTCGTTTAGGTACAAATTCTAAGGATAATTATTTTTAAAAAAATATAAGGACAATTTTAAAGACAATTCTCAGGAATTCTCTCAAAAGAAATTCTCAATCGTCTCCAAAACATAAAAAAGGACTGACCTAAGTCAGCCCTTATGGTTCCAATAGAAAGATCTATCAACTTGAAGTAATTGTCATTCAACATTAGTGAGAGTAGGAACTCCTTCAGCTGCTGCAACAGTTACCCACATAACTGCTTGTACTTTTCCATTATTGGACATTGTATGAGGAGGCGTGTCAGCTGCTAAGACAAAAGAATCTCCCTGCCTAAAAGTTGTGCTTTTACCTCTCTTAGTCTTCAAGGTTAATTCACCTTGCTCAATATAACTAGTTAATGGTGCCTCATGGAAATGAAGAGGAACCACTCCTCCTGGTTGAACATCAACTTTATAAAGACGCATTTCCCCTTTACCTTCCGGGTAACTAAAGGACTCGCCATAAATTGGCTTTGTGCTTGTAAAAAGTTCTTGCACATCTACAGGAGGTTTATCATCAGCATTCACAGCAATCGGAAGAAAGCTCATCAATGAAAAAGCTATGAAAGACAAAAAGCTGAAAATCTTTTGAAACATTGATTTAAAAACGTATAAAAAAATTCTATCTAATTTACAAAAATTGCGAAGTCAAAATTAATACAAGAGCAAAAGACTAAAATTCATCAGAAAAATACTTGAAATAAAAAAATTATTAATATATATATAGGCAATTAGTACTTAAGAAGTGAAAGGACTTATCTATATAAATAGCCACACAATAGTAAAAAAATTAATTATCTTCGAAATTTTAATTATTAAAAATAAAAATGTATTTCTCAAGCCAAAAAATTATTATCAAGACTTTTGATTTACGTTTACAGTGAGATCAAAACATCAATAGGTAAATCAATTAGTGCCAAAACATGTTTTATATGTCTTTCATAAATTTCTGCTTGCTCATCTTTGTTTAAATAAAAATAGCTTGCATGACAACCAATGCTTTCAAAATAAGAACATTCACAAGAAAAGCGTTTTGCGATTTCAAATGGAACAATATTTTTTGAATATTTTGATATGAAGCGACTAAAATAGATATCTTCATTTTCATTTTCTACTGAATCTTCATTTTTACAAATCTCAATCATAACGTCACGATTTCTTATAGATAAACCACCATTACCAATAAATACTCCTTCAGGTATTGGAACAGCTTTATTAAACATTTGAGTTACCCATCTGTTAACTTTACCATTTTGGTTTTTATCTCGATATTCAGGAAATGATGTAGACAAAAATTTTCTCTCTGCGAATGGAGCTCCAATATAATCATACTTGAACATAGAAAACTCAAGAGGTTCAATTAATAATGCATCTGTTTGAAAAACAAGAATATTTCTAGAAGGAAGTGACTCCCAAAAAACTGTACTTTTTAGTATTTTATTATAAATTTCTGTATTAATTTTTTTTATATTAGATTTATCATAATTTAATTCAATTATTGTTACCCAATCCGTTAAGTTACTAAATATTTCTTTCATTTTTCCAACACTATAACTCGTTGTATATAAAATTATTTTCATCTCCAATCTAGTCATAAGTAATGTATTATAAATAGCAAATTTAATAGATTTATCTGGTCTATCCTCTACAATTATTGCAGTATATTTGATTAATTCGCGTGGCTTTAAGGGAAGAATTTTATTAATCCAATCTTGCAGATAGGATTCTAAAATATATTTTGTATGAAATTCAAAAATGTGTTTTCGATAATTTTTTAAATTGTTCATAAGGGAAGTATCAGAAACCATCTTGCAACTCTCAGTAGCGGATGTAGTATTTTATATTACTTGAAAATGTAACCAAAAAAACCTGTCAAGAACATTAAAAGAATTTAGAAGAAACTCGACAAAAATTCAGATAAATCTGATAGGAATAAATCTTTTAAGCAATATCCAGAAAACAATTTTATGTTTTTTAGAAATTTATAGTAAAGACAACCGCGGTGATTTTATGTAACCAGTTCTGGAAAAAAGCAAAATAACTTCTCAATAAAGAAAATAAGAATTACTAATTAATTCCTCAGACTAATCAAAAGGATACACATAGGAATTTTTATGAAAAATTGAAGCAATACCAAAAGGAAGCTTATAAAAAGTAAACTTTCTTTTTGAATTTACTATGAAATAGTTACTCTTACTCTTCTTCATAGTTGATTTAACAAGAGCCACAGCAAAGTCCATTTTTTCTAGGCTCAACTTTAAAGAAATCTTAGAATCAAATCTTAACAACTCTAAAAAACAATAATTGACAAATTGTCTATTCCCAAGAAAGAAATTCTAATTACTTTTTAGAGGCTATAAAAAATTGCGGAGCTTGGCTTTCATAAAGTTAAAAATTCAATTAATTAATTAATTAAATTTCTCCTTAACATTTCATATATAATAATTTTTAATAAGTAAGTTAATTTTTAGAAAATATTCTGATAATATTTTTTTCTATTTAGGAATTCTCATGCAGTTATCTATTTTTGCTTTAGCTTCATCGGAATGGGGCATTGCGAGATTTATGACAGATTCATTTGCAATAATTTCTCTAGCAATTTTAGCAACTCTTCCTATTCTATTACTTAAAGATAAGGCAAATTTAAAAAACATATGGACTAGTGGTAATGCGCTATCTAATAAATAAATAGATTATTTATTTATTTGAAATCTGTATGGTTAATTAATAATAAAAAGATCTATAAAGTTAAGACATTTTTGCAAACAAGTCCTTGTGATAGTCAACAACATTTTGGCAACTGATAACAGGAGTAATTTCCATGTCGATACCAAACTGTGCTCTCCATGGAGCAAAATGCAAAAATAGTTCCTTGTCACCTCTTGCATTGCAAAGGATTACAACACGACCTTCTCCAGGTGCATGAACACGAAAAAGCATTTCAAAACCATCAAATTTATCTTGCTTCGACATCTCACCATTTTCCCAAAATTCCACAAATTGCTTATAGGCAGCAACTTGATTATCAATATTAGTGAATTGACAGTCAACCAAGTAAAGTTGCATCGGTGAACAGATAAAAACTAATTTTAACTAAAAATACAAAAGAAATGTTTGATATATCGATCAATAAACAAATCATGTTTTAAAAAGAAGACATAGGAGGGATTAAACAATTTATAAAGAGTTTTATTGATTAAAAAAGTAGAGATAGCTTTTATTATTCTTAATTCATAAATTATCCAGGAGAGTTAAAAAATCCATTTGAGAATAAAAATAAACACATAAGAAGTAAAGGACCCACACCAAATAGAAAAAGAACAATTTTTGCAGTTCTAGGAGTTGTTTTTTGTTCTCCAGCTGGATCCATAACCTTAAAGTCCGCTTTTTTCTTAGATTTTTTACTTGCCATATCAAAAAATCAATTTTAAAAAACTATAATAGCAATGATCATCAAATATATATGCAGTGCTAACAGAAGCAATTTTACCTAGTAGTGAAATAATTTTATAAACCTAAATATTAATCTTCTATAAGATTTAGAAAATTCTATATTATTAATATGATCAAGTGAAAGATAAATTAAAATAATCTATGAAAGAAAACTATTCGATATAGAAGCATAGTTTATTCGATTTCATCAATAATTTTTTCTATTGATCTGGCTGTATCAAACCAATTAAAAGACGCTGCTTGAGAAGGTCCTTCATTAAGGCATTTTTCAAAGCATTTTTTATCATTTATAACTCCATGCATTGCAAAAGCTATTGATTGAATATCAAATGGATTAACTAAATAGCCATATTTGCCAATAATCTCAGGAAGTGCACCTCTATCAGATCCTATAACAGGAGTACCACAAGCCATTGCCTCTAGTGCTGGAAGGCCAAATCCTTCCCAAAGACTCACAATGATGAGTGCTTGGCATTCATTTAATAGTAATAATTTTTCTTCATCATCAATCCAACCTTTCCAAACACATAAATGTTTCAGATTCAGTTCTTCAATGATTTTCATTAATCTGGGTGTATACCTTCTATCAAACGGGCCTACAAAAACAAGCTTATAATTATGAATTTTGGCTAATGAGAATGCTTGAATAACTCTTTCCAAATTTTTATGCGGATTATGTCTACCGATGATTAGAAAAAAATTTTTTTTAATTTTTTTTATTGGATAATACTTTTTATTATTAAAACCTAATTTAATTGGAAATAATTTATGCCTAGGTACTTTATAGAAAATATTCAAATCATTTGCAGTGGAATTAGAGTTACATAGAATTATCTTAGATTGCTTTAAAATTAAAGGGATATAAATTAAATGATACAAAGTTAAAAATGACATTGAAGGATACCTAAGTGGTATCAAATCATGAGCCAGTACAATAGATTTGACGTTTGTAAATAACGGCGCTTCCAATAATGGTGATAAAAAATATTCAGCATTTAACTTATTCATGATTTTTGGAACAACTTGTTGAAGCCAATACAAACGTCTCAAATGGCTATTTAAACCTTGACCGGGTGAAAGATTATTAGGGATATAAATATCACCTTTTATTCCTATATCTTGTGGAATTAGTGTAGTTATTTTTTGAGCAGATAAAGAAGTAACTAAATCCTTGGAAACCACTCCTATACCTGTATTTTTTTTTGTTATGTAGCTACCATTAAAAACTATAGAAGACATGGTTATAATACTCGCATAGATTATTTATTTTGATAATAGTAAGTCAAATGTTAAGAGCAAACTTTTTTTATAGATTTTTTAAATATAAACCAGCTATTAGTAATGAAATTGTCAAATACACTTCAGATAAAAGATTTGATCTGCAAAGTCAAATCAATAATAAAATCATAGAAATAGATCAAAGAATATTAGAAAATAGCAACGCTCTACTTGAAGCACAAAGTGTAAAATTTAGATCCGCTTTCTCAAAGTCAAATAATTTTATCGAAAAGATAGGCAGAAATATCTATCAAACAAAATTAGAAGACTCAATAGATTGGTATCAACAACAACTAAAAGAATTATATTTTAAGAGAAGAAAATTACAAGTTAGATTTGAAAAAATTAAAGGTGTTTATTGGCTAAATCAAATCAAAAGATTTTTGACAATTATCTTTTCAATGTTTCTTATCTTATTAAGTCTATTGATATTTTTGTCTGGTTTTATGATTATTATCTATTTATTGCCATTGATTATAGTAATTTTCTTGGTCTATTTTATAAGCGCCAAAAGATAATAAGCTTTATTTGAATATCAATTAATCTTAAATTATATTGAAATTAAACTAGAATTAATAATTGCTAAAGAATAATTTTTCATATTTATCTTTATGAGTTAAATAGCATAGTCATAAAGAAGTCAAATACAAACACCCAAGAAACTGGCTGATTACACATAACGAATTTCTCAAAACTAAGTAATTTTATAAAATGATTCGCACGAGCAAAACTTATCATCTATTGGTGCGTCTCCTGAAGGCACTGCCAGCTAGAAGAAGAAAGTCTCTATTAAAATTAATTCCTGTAGCAGCCTTGACTGGCTTAGTAGATGTAATTGTAGTTGGAATTGTTTCTAGATTATTTACTGTCTTTATTGGACAAGCTAATCAACCCCCTTTACCATTTCAAAATTTTATTCCTGAAGATCCAAAAACAAAAGTTATTAGTCTAGTCGCCATATATATAGCCATGAATTGGTTTGCTTCATTTTCTAAATTATTTCTGAAAGCAGCACAAGAAAGACTTCGCGTCGCAATTTGGCAAGACTTATCAGAACTAGCACAGAACAAATTGCTATATCAACCATATGATTTTTTCTTAAACAAAAAAAAATCTGATCTATCATCAAAAGTTTTAATCAATATATCAAGGGTTTCTGAATTTCTAGTAAGACCAATACTTCAAATTTCTAGTGGCTTGTGTGTTATTACTTTTATATGTATAGCTGTTCTTTTTATAGCGAAATCAATCGCACTATATTTAATTATTAGTCTCTTAATTTTTTATATTTTCATATCACTATTTGTAACACCCTTTATAAGATATTCTTCTCGTCAAAGAATTAAATTAGAGAAAGAAACAAATAACATTTTAACTGAATCAATGAGAACAATAATAGATGTTCACCTAACTAGCTCAGAATCGTATTTTGAAAAACGATATAAATCAGCAGGTAAAAACTCTTTCCCTTTTATTTGGAAAGCTGAAGTTCTACCAGAATTCCCTAGATCCTTAATAGAGCCTTTTGGTATAACATTAATTTTTGCTATTGGTCTTTTCCCTTATATTACTGGGGAAAACGAATCAATACTTATTGAAATAGTTCCATTCTTAGCAACTATTGCTGTAGCCGCATTAAAGCTAACACCTCCTTTACAAGATTCATTTAGAGCATTGACATCTATGCGTGCATCCATTCCTGATTTAGAAGAAATACTTAAGTTAATTGAGCTTCCATCTAATAGATTAACAAAAAGATCAATCGGAGTACCCACGAAAAAAGGAATTGAACCTAGGAATAACATTAAACTTGAAAACCTAAGTTATAAATATCCCAACAGTTTTGAATACACTTTAAAAAGTATAAATCTTACAATCCCAGTGGGCTCAAGGATAGCTTTTGTTGGAGAAACTGGGAGTGGAAAAACAACTGCCGCTAATCAATTGCTATGTCTTCTTAGACCAACTCATGGAAATTTATTATTAGATGGAGTGGAAGTTACGGAAAATGAAGTACCTGCATGGCAAGATTGTTGTTCTTATGTTCCTCAATCTATTGCTTTATTGAATAGCAATATTATTGAAAATATTGCATATGGTTTAGATGAAGAATTAATAGATAAAGAAAGAGTTTGGGATGCACTTAAGGCGGCTCAATTAGCAGAATTAGTTTCAGAGATGCCAATGGATTTATATACTCCCATTGGTGAAAACGGGATCATGTTATCAGGGGGGCAAAGGCAAAGATTGGCCATAGCAAGAGCTTTTTACCGACAATCAAAATTTTTAGTTTTAGATGAAGCAACAAGTGCTTTAGATAATAGAACAGAAGCTGAAGTAATGGATGCAATTGAGATTATAGGGAGGAGATGCACAATAATAACTATTGCTCATAGATTATCTACTATTGAAAGATCCGATTGCATATATGAATTTAAAAATGGAAAAATAATTGCTTCTGGTAATTATCAACAACTCCTAAAAAAATCAAAGACTTTTTCTGAAATGGTAGAAATAGCGAAAAGGAAACACAAATCAAATATATAGTTCTATATTTAAATCAAATATAAAAGAATATATTAATTAAAACCAAACATTAAAAAAGATTTTTGAAATCTATCAATTCTTTAGCTGAAAGATAAAAAAGCAGACCTGTTCCGATAATTGAACCAGATAGTCCTCCTACAAAACCAAAAAATAATGTGCTCAAATTTTTACCATCAGTAGTAGGAATTTGAGTTGAAACAGGTAGTTTTTCAACTACTTTTAAGCGCTCAGTGGCAGGTCTTCGAGTGGTTTGTTGATGTTTAACAAGTGCTTCGAAATCTGGCATTGAATTTGTTTAGCAATGGAACAATAGGCCGACCAGCCTGACATTCGTCGGGGATCGGATCGGCCTTTATCATCAACAGCATCGATTACTGCAGCACCCTGATTTTCTGCTTTATCAAAAGCTGATAGCAAAGGGATGTCTCCATCTAATACAGTTAAATCGAATTTTTCCAGGGCTTCTCTGGCTTCATTTGCAATTCTCTTTTGACGAAAATCAACCTTGACAAGTAAAACTGCATGAGGAATATTTAATTGCTTCAATAAAGATGCTAATTCGACAGTCAATTCAACTGACCTTGCTTTTGGAGCCGTAGGTAAAAGTACAAGATCAGATCCTGCTGCTAAATGCTTAAGCTCTTCTTCATCAGTACTAGCTTGACCATCAGTTATTACTATTTCTGAAAATCTAGTAGCTTTAGCAGCAGCCTCTACAGGAACGATATCAAATGCAAGATTGCCTCTTGATCCATATGCAAGAGCGGATCGATTCCTATCGGCATCAACTAGACAAACATTTTTCCCTTGAGAAGACCAAACACTTGCAAGGTGGATTGAGGTACAAGTTTTAGCCACTCCACCTTTTTGGCCACAAACGGTTATGAACAAAGGAAGGGATTTACATCTAAAAATAATCTGCAGGATCTAATTACAAAGTCAAGTAGCAAAAGAAAGATTAATCAAGTAATGCTAATAAGGTGAAAAGTCAAGCATAAGAAAAACAAATATATATGATATTTTTATGTATTTTAAAATACATTTATAGGCCATTATTAGTACTTTAATCATCAAAACAAAATATTTATGCTTGCAAGAAATTTTTTGTAATGCATATTTAAATATATGTATTGTAAAAGAAATGTTCATCAAAAAGATTTTATTAAATACAAAACACAAACTTTTAAAAATTTTTAGTAAACAATCAGAAAGGGTCTCAGATAGGTGCGAAAATCTTACATCAATTCCAGGAATAGGAACAAAAAACTGCAATAATTTCTATGAGGCTGGATATACAACACCAGAATCTATTATCTCTGCATCTGACGAGGAACTTTTATCCATACCTGGAGTGGGTATTAGCTTTGTTAAAAAGTTAAGAAAAACACTTGGAAGAATATAATTGAAAATAAAATTACCATAAATAATATTTAATACTCGCAAATTTAAACTACAAAAAATAGATCAATAGTCATAAATATTCTCACCAGGGCAATATATCTCCATTTGCATGCCAGAAAGTTCCAGAATTATCAAGTGTAAGTTCATCAATTCTTTGAATCAATCCTTTGACTGATTCGTTAGGTTGAATTCCATTCGAAGTAAATCCTGTCATTCTAGTACTTACCAAACCAGGATGTAAGATTGCTACCGCTATATCACGAGACTTTAGGTCTACTGATAAAGATTTGCCTGCCATGCATAGAGCTACTTTAGACATCCGATATCCATAGGAACCACCGGAAGAATTATCTTCTATTGAACCCATTCGACTACTTATTAAAGCTATTTTTGCAGAATGACTTAAATGGCTAATCATGCTTTGCACAAAACACAATGGGCTTAAGGCATTTACTTCGAATTGATGAACGATACTTTGAGGATCTAAATTGGAAAGAGAGTTAAATTCTGCTATCCCAGCATTTTGAATCAAAACATCAACTTTAATATCATTTAAATTCTTTCTAAGCTTAATCACCGACTCACCGGAGGTGATATCTATACCTGTTTCAACTCTTATGGACAAAGAATTTAATTCAGAAGATGTAGATCTACAAGTAGCGATGACTTCTTCCCCTCTATCTCTCAATTGTCGAGCCAGTTCTAAACCAATACCTCTGTTAGCACCTGTAATTAAATAAGTAGACACAATCAACCTAAAGCTCCAACAAGACTAAAACAAAAAAATCAGAATAAAATAATTTAGTTGAATTGATACAAAATCAGACCCTTGTCTAGTAAATAGTAAACAGTCAAAAAATATGATCAATCCTCATATATTGAGTGTGATAAATCAGGAGAAATTTTCGAAAGTATATTAGGACCAGACAAAAAGATATATCTTTTTTTATTAAGCAATTCGCCTGACAACCTAATACAACAAAAGCCCTTCCTAATAACAAGTAATCGCCAAAACTCAGCCCAATCAATACATTGATCTAGAATCTCATTTAAATATAATTTCTCATCATAAGAATAATCAGTCATTCTTAATTTATCTCTAAAAAAAAAATATTTTGCTAACCTTTCATTTTTAGAAAGAATCTCTCCAATGTATATAGTTTTACTTAAATCATAATCTAAAGTCTCTAAATAATTAAGAATTTGATCAATATCAATCTTGCTGAATTCTTGATTTTTCAAAGTTTGTATAAATGGGAAGTTCTCTTTCATCATATCTAAATATAAATTAATTATTTATATTATAACTAAAAAAAAGTCAAACTATAAACATAAATATGAATTTATAATTTTTTTAATATCTAAATTTCACCTGTATTCAGATATTTCATCTGAACCGCCAATGGGGGCTTTAAATGAAAGTTGATAAGCCTCTTCATGAGGAGTTAAATTATTATATTTTCTTGTATTTATAGAACTATTAAACCAATTATCATTTTCGAAGGATTGGAAAACTTTGATTATTCTAAACCCCAAGTTCAATTGTTGATCCGCAATTTTTCTCCAATCGCCATTCCTCTTACGGAAACCAAACTCAAAATAATAAACGCCTTTATTAATAGGAATAGGAGCTAAAACAGAAGATTGATATTTACTTACCTGAATTTCTTTCATGATACAAGTAGAATTATTTTTATCTCTATTATTAGTTATGTCATATAATCTAATGGCATAAAAGCAACTTTTACTAAATTCGATTCTAAAATTATCTATAAAGCTAATGTCCCAAAAGCATTTTACATAACCATCGCCAAGATTATTAACTGCTAAATTGCTAAAACTATTAGTAACTTTTTTAATTTTATTCCAAAAATATTCTTTTACATCTTGCTGAAACCCAGTTTTCATTTTCCTTTGTATATTTAAATATTTAATATTATAGCCAATTTTATATTTTTTACACAAAATTTATAAGTTGCACTATTTACATCAAGGTAATAAAAGATTAATAAAAAAATATTTTTCAACAATCCTATGCAGGTCTCCTCTGTTGCCTATCAGAAAGAATTGCTTCTACAAGATCTGCAGTGGATTTTCTTGAGGATATATTACTTGTCTTCCAATGGTTAATTAAAGTTTTCAACTCGATTATCCTTTTCTCAGCTACTTCAATCTTTTCTTCATTAGACATAGCAATCAAAGGATAATTTATTTAGTTTAAGATTAACCTTTTTAAACTAGATATCAAGAGATAATCTGAAAGAATCTCGAGTCAACGTAATAATAAGAGCTTTATGTTTGATATCTTCCAAAGATGGATTTGATTGAATCAAAAAAAGCCAGCTAATACTAGCTGGCTTAATAGTTAATAGATAAAGATAACTATATAAATCTATTAATTATAAAACCTTTCAAGGCAGGAGCAACAGAAAAGAATATTTTTCTTTTTTCCATTGACTCTTGACCGATTGGTAGATGCGACAATGGATCACCTCCGTAAAATAAACATAATCAAATAATAGTCCAAAAATGATCTATGTCGGTAAATAAGATAACAACTTTGGAAAATAAAAAGATTTGACTACCTTGAGCTCTAAAAGCCTGGTAAACATTTAATGGAGCATGAATAAATCTAAAATACATCCCTTACTAAAGACACCTAGTACTACCTTGCCAAGGTATTCGAAAAAATAATTAAAAGATATGAGGGTTGAAACAATAAAATAAATCAGGATAAATTCAGATTTTAATCACACTAAAAAATTTAAGTGCCTAAGACTCAAGTCCTAACAACATTTAAATGAGCCTTTTATTTTTTGGCGGATTAATTTCAACACCTACACCAACAGCTCTAATCATTGGGGATTGGTTTCATTGCATTATTTGCAATAGTCGGATTTATGGTTGGACCTAATTATGATGGCATGAATGCGCCAGCTATTGGGATTCAAAGAATAGCGATCAAAAATAAAACATTACTACTACTACTACTACTACTACTACTACTACTACTACTACTACTACTACTACTACTTAAATCAGGAGCTTGTAAAGGATACCAGTTATTACCTGACTTGTAGTTGCATATGCGCCGATATCTGCAACGATCCCTAACATTGCCATCAAACCATTAAACTTGTAAACCTTTCTGCTGCTCGGTTCATAAAAGTAATTAATAAAATACAAACATAGTTATAAAAACGTCTAATCGAGAAAAGAAGACCGAACATGATCAAACATTCGGAGACTAAACTTGAGTTTCATGATAGATAGCAAATTTATCGGATCAACAAGATCTAATTAGATAGCGAAGTCGAAGAGCCAATACCAGAAGTAATGATAAGAATACTTTGCAAAACTAAAAGAAAAGAAAGAACTTCCATCTAACGAAGAAACACAGGTAATACTAGTGTACTATACTTAATGAATCTCGCAAGCTCGAACACTTAAGGTGATGTCAGTAAAAGTCATTCATACGTTGATCTGGACTGATCTAATTTAGTAAAGAGAAAAATCTCTCATAACCATCTAAATATTCACAGATCCAACTATTCATTCAAAAGTAAAATCTCTTAAATAATAAATGGAAGTTGAATTAAATGTTATTATTTCTAAATCGAGAAATAAAACTCATCAATGAGAAATTAAGCTACAAACTTGTACTAATTTAACTCGAAAGATCTAAGATGAAATACCAAATAAAAAGAATAGATGGCGAAATAGATGATATAACTATTCAATCATTTGAAAGCTACGACGAAGCTTATGATTTATTAGCTAATATATATGAAGACCTCTGCTGCTCAGATGCAGACTACGACGATCGTCCATATTATGATATTATAGAACTTGAGATAAAAGAGGGAGAAAGTAAACCAACAACTGAGTATTAACTAAAATATATACAGTTATTATTTAACCAGAAAGTAAACATATAAAATAATTTCTAAAGCTATGTATAAGTATTTCATGCTTAATATATTTAGGCAAATTAGTCTAAGGATAGTTTAATCACGACTGATAAAAATCATGAACTAAAAAAATGATTAGAAATACAAAAATATTTGATTGAGAGAGTTTTGAAAATAATTGCACGCTTATTTCTAAGAGAAAGACGTGAAGGATTTAATTTCTCATAAACTATCAGAATATTTCAATAACTTAAATAACCTAAATAAAGATTGATCCTAGGCTAATTATGATTAGATGAAATACAATCTCTCACTTTTATCAATTATATATATAATAGAATCAGACTATAAAAATTATTGAAAATTATCGTTTTAGCATTATTTATTTTTTCACTTGTTCACTCATCATCACTACAAGCTATCGAGTTAGACTTAACATCAGCTCAAAACGCTGTAGGTAAAAGATTTGCAAACAAGTTTTGCGAGGCCAAAAAAGAGGGTTTCTCCTCAGATTCCTCAAGTGAATTTGCTTTAAATAATACATATCTAAAATTTGTAGCCTTTCCAGATGATGAAAAGTTTATCAAAAATCTTTGGGAGTATACAATAACAATAATAAGAGAAGATTGTGGTGAATATATTTCAGAAACTGAAGAGAATAATTTAAAAGAGTTCTTTGAAGAGGAGGGAGAAATAGCAAGTAATCGAAGTTTATATTTGCCACATTAATGAATAATGTTTATGATTTTGTAGTTATAGGTGCTGGAATATCTGGATGCACTTTTGCATCATGCTTAAATAAAAGATTCTCTGATGCATCTATACTATTGATTGAACATGGAAGGAAGGTTGGAGGTAGATCAACAACAAGAAATTCAAGAAAAAATACAATTTTTAAATTTGATCATGGATTAGCTTCAATTAGCCTGAGTAAAAACTTTTCAGAAGATATAAATAAACTTATTTACCCATTAATTAAATCCAAAAAATTGATAAATATCACAAAAGATATTCTATTAATAAATGAAATAGGAGAAATACATAATCTATCTACAGATAAAGAAATTTTTAGAGGTTATCCATTTATGATCAATTTTTGTGAGGGAATAATAGATCAATCGTTTAATCGAAAGAATATCCATTTTTTATTTCAAACACTTGTTAAGTCATTTAAACGTGAAAATGATTTGTGGAGAATATTACTTAACGAGGAAAAAGTTATTAGATCTAAAAATCTTGTGCTATCAAGTTCTTTAATAGCACATCCAAGATGTTTAAAAATTTTTAATGTTAATTCTTTACCACTTCGTGATGCTTTTATACCAGGGAATGATGAGATGATAGACTATTTAATAGAAAAAGCGAGTAAAATAGAATATATTAAGCGAAAAAATTACATTTTATATGTTTCCAATCCTAACAAGGTTAAAATTTTTAATCAAAGGTATTTACAAGTTTTCTTTTCAAAAAGTATTAGAGATAATTTAAATTTTGAAAAACTTATTTTCCAAAAACAAATCGATGATTCCATGATTATCATCTTACACTGTTCCTATCATCGGACATTGCTTGAAATGAGTCATGAAAAAATTATTAAATATTTGATAGAAATTTTTGATGGTAAACAAAAGTTTATTGATTTATTTATAGAAACAAAGCTAATAGATAAAATGGATTGGAGAGCATCACAACCTATAAATAGCTTAATTCCTAAAGAATTACAATGGTCATCAAAAAGCAAAATTGGTTTTTGCGGTGATTGGTTTGATTTAGGTAATTGTAAAGGAGTAGAATTAGCCCTTAAGAGTTCTATCCGACTGGCTAAATTATTATAATAAAGTGGAATCAATCAGAATTTAATTTATGTTTCTTAGAACCATTGTAAGAAGTAAGTAAGTTAAATTCTCATTTATATAAATAATCATAAAACTAAAATTTACTAGTATTAAGTAATAAAGATTTGATTAGTCTTACTTGAATAATTATTTAGTTCTTAAATTTAATTTATCATTCTTTTTAAAAAGATAGCATAAATATTGGAAGTTTATCATCTGAATAATCTATTGCTCCTATTGACTTAATTAAAGGGTTCCTTATCCTAAATAAATACTTCATACTCATTTAAAGGATGACTGTCTCGACGTCATATAGCTATAGTGAAAGAAAAATCTTTGATATAAAGACTTTTCTCGAAGGAATAAGATTTATAATATGTCATACTATTTTAGCGTTCATTCTTTTATTTCTTACCCTTGAAGAGATCGAGTGGACTTTTTTTGCATATAGAGAAGAATCAAATGATATTATTATTGATAACACTTCGTGGAATATAAAAGAAATATTTGAAGTTTATTAAAATTCTAAAAATAATAGGTTTTCAGCTTGCATTATTTATCAGTAATCGATATACATGATTTGTATTGTTTTTTCCTATGATTACGATTATTTTTCTGCTTCTTCTAGGTCTCGCTGGTTGGACTATCTCAACATTAATGAGTAAAGGTATTCATCAAGAAGAAATCAAGAAAGAATTAGGTAATATTTTTGATAGCTTAAAGTATCTATCATCATCACTAACAGCACTTGTGAAGCTTTTGATGAAAGATTCTATTTCTTCTGCTAAAGACGATGATTTTGGACCTATTACTTCTAATGTGATAGAATTACTTAAACTAGAAAAGAAAGATAAAGAAGAAGAAGCTGCTTAATTAGATTGGGTATTAAACTTAAAATCTTTTTAAAAGCTGTAAATTTGATTTTACTTTTTTCCTAGCTTCTTCTAACCCAAGAGGGTGATCCAGAAAACCATTCTCCTAGATCATCGTGATCTGGATTATATGTGGCGTGAGGATCAGATGAACATAAATCAAGTCCATTTAATAATTCATCTATTGGATTAGAGCTAAGTTTTTGTCTTTGAAGATTAGAGGCTTTTCTTAACCAAGCAGAAACATTTGAATACCTCGATGCATATTTATTGATATAAATTCTTTCTTCAAGAGTTACTTCTTTCCTCATCGCTATCCTGCATAATATCTCTTGTATTCGAAGACGTGAAGAAGTACTTAACATATAAGCAAGTATATTTTTTTATTTCTAGCTAGTAATAAATAAAGTGCAAGGTATTTGGAAAAAAATTAAACTTATTTAAAACTACATTCGAGTATTTTATATACTGAGATGATTTATAAACTTTCATTTAATTGATTCTATCTATTTCACTTTAGTGATCCTCTTAACTAATAGATTCAAGTCATATACTCTGAGAAGATTTAATGAGATCACTTAATTACTACATGGCTAATGAGAAATTGTAAAATGAAGCTCATCTTTTCTTTAGGCTCTATGAAATAAAGTTATTAATAATATTCATTATTTTATTTCTGGAATCAAAGCCTTATAAAATCAATTCCAAAAGTTTGATTTGTGAATATAAATATGACTTATCATGAATTATTGTTATGAGAAAACTTCATTAATATTTCTAAGTCAATAATTTTTAATGTACTCTCTTCTGTTGCTTCAAGATTAATTAAAGGAGCCATACCATCCTCAAATGCTTCTTTCCATCTAGGAGCACAAAGACACCAATGATCACCTTTTTTTAATCCTGGAAATCCTATTTGGGGCGTAGAAAGATCATTCCCTTGAGCTTGACTATATGAAAGAAATTGATCCGTCATCACAGCACAAACAGTATGCCTTCCATAATCAGAGCTATCAGTTCTACATGAACCATCTCGATACCATCCAGTCATAGGATTACAACTACATGACTTAAGCTCTGTGCCTAAAACGTTTTTTTGCAACATGTCTTGTTCTATTGCTAATGGCTATAGTATGACTCCATAATATGAATTCTCACATATTTAAAGTCAAGAGCAAATGAATATCAATACCATTTTTCTTTTTCTTTTAGTAATAGCTGCTTATCTAAATTTATATTTAACATTTAAAAAAATCAGGATACAGAAGAAGCAAACCAAACTACCTATATCCTCTAAAGAGTGGAGAGAGAAGCTAGAAGATGAAAACTTTAAATCATGGCTTACTAATAGAGAAAGGTTAAAAGATAGAAAGAAAGAGCGATGAAGCTAATATGATTGAAATCTCTAATAATTTTTTTATTCCTATAAGTAACTTAATAAACTATAAAATTACAAGCTTAGAAAAGCAATATATCAATTACTATCAAACAGAGATTTGAACTTTAGTCCTCAATACATCGATATCGAATATTACTATGAGTTTATATATTATACTTCTATTTACTCAATTTCATAAGTTTACTAAAATGTACTTTTCTACTTATATTTTTTAAAACTATTTGTGTAAAATAAAAAACTTAATTATATATTCTTACTTATCTAGTACTAAATCTGTAAAGGTATTAAATATTATTTTACCTTGACGTCCCAGTAAAACAAAATCCGTTCTTAATACAAAAATCATAAGCAAAAAGTTTTAATGATTCAGGCATAGCAATCCATTGCATTTCTTCAAGTTTATTTAATTGCTCTGCACTTAAACTCTCTTTGGTTTCATAAGCTTCCATCATCTTACCCCAGCTCGAAGAAAAGTTATCAAGATAAAAGGCTTTCTGATTCTGATCAAAAAAATTAATTATATCTTCTTTCGTAACTACTTTTCTAGATAATTGCTTATAGTGTTCAAATTCTGAAGACCAATCTGGAGTTAAGTTTGCAGACATCAATAATATGATTTAATTCTTTATTGTAATTTACATAGTCTTCAAATCATATGTGGAATGGCCAAATGAACATAAAGATTAAATGAAAAATTCAACTGTAGCAAATAGGCACATAGCTAAAATTAAGTATAAAAATAGTAGCTATCCTATTAAACTTCAATTAAAATTTACTTTAAACTGGTAAAAACGACTTGTCTGGTTTCCATGCAATATATTTAGCAGGTACATATCAATGGCTACAACTCTTTATTATTTCTATACTATGAATGACTACACTAAGACTATTATTTCAGATAATTGAAAACTTGATATCTATTAAACTATGCACAAAAAATTATTTATTAGCCTATGTACTTAAAAAGTTTAGATGAATGTCAATTAAAAATTGGTTCATATCCCAAATTTAGCTACAACGCTGTGGGAGGGGGGGGGAAAGCGACATTAGTTCCCACCAAGAAGACAAATAATAAGCGCTACGTGAGCTTTTCATCTGAAACATTTTCAATACCTCCCCTTACTTCACAAACAACAAAATTTTTATCTCTACCATTGCCCCCAGGCATAAAAATTTCGATGTCTATGGATAAACTTGAAGGAAGTGTTGATAACAACTCTGGAGAAGTGTTATTGGAATTTGAATCCAAATTTGTTTTGAGCATTGGTAGTGTGATTAAATTCCCCGATTTATTAGTTAAAACCTTACTTCAAACAGGCCAAGTAAAAGGACAGTTGCATCAAGGTAAAGGTCTTAGCCTACAAAAAAATGGTAAAACAAAACTTGTAGGCATTGCAATAATCCCTCCTACTGGAAATAAATTTTTAGATACCTTTCTTGGGCTTCCAAATGAAGCTCTAGCGGAGCTACAATGCGAAATTCAATAATCAAATTAATATACTCATATTTCCTATTCTAAATCCAGCAAAAATTACAGTGCAAAACCAACTATACATAAAGGGGCAAAGCTATCAATTCAGATATATACAGTAAATTTTCTTTAGACAAAGCACATAATTTAATTTTTCGGCCTCTACCACATGATGTTTTCCTTAAAAAGCTAAATAGTGATATTTATACTATTACTTTCTCGGATATAATTTGTCAATCTTAGCTTGTTGAATTTTTAGTTTTTCTCTCTCTTTTTTTGCTATTCCATAGGTAGACTTAACGCTATAAGTTATAAAGATTACATTAATAGCACCAAGTATAATAATCCCTAAAATAATTTTATTAAGACCCTCTGCCGAACTTAGATATTCGAATAGAGCATCTGTATTAAACATCTATTGAAAAAAAAGCTTTTCTAATATTAGAGCTATGAAAACTCCTTTAAAAAAAACCAACCAAAGTAATCCATAATCACTTAAACCTAGTTTTTTCTGATACCAAGAAATCCATTGCTTATGCTTCTCTATAAATCGCACTTACTAGTTAAATAATCTCATGGTATAGAGAAAATCGATTGTCAAACTTTAAGACATAAAAGCAATTCACTTTTGTTAACAGTATTTCAATATCTTAAAACATCGCGAACACCTTCTCAATTTTTTTCGCTTACATAACAACAATGTATTTTGTTTGACTGGAGCATCGATGGGCAATTCATATAGAAACATTTACAAGCCTGATTGAATTTGTTAAAAATTATCTAGTAAAGAAAGAATCTCTGTGTCATTATCAAAAGTCGTATCTCCGATATCAATAAGGTCAGAAGATACGAAGCTACTTATATCGGATAAGATAGCTAAAAAATAAAGCTATTTTAGGAAGATATATTTTTACTAAAGGTAAAACAATTACTAAATCCTCTAAGCCAATACACCTTTAACTCATTAACAAATGACTACTGATCTGCCAAACATTCCTTCTTCGAAACCAAAAAAGAGACAAAAAATAGATAGCAGTTTTACTAAGTGGACTATCTTTTCTCTTTGTTTTATCAGTACTCTAGTAGTCGTTAGTTTAATTAAATCGTATCTCCCATTACTTGTATCTGCATTAGCAATGCTTTTTGTATGGAGTCAAATGACTAAACCAGTGGCAGAGATAGAGACTAAAGCAACAAATGATAACAGTAACCAATTAAACCTATTCCATAGGCAATACAAGATTGGCAGAAAATATTCCAAGGTCAAAAAAGTTTTAAAAGAAGGTGAAGATCGAAGAGTTGCATAATATCCAGTAATTAAACACCAACACATACAGAAGAAAGTTGTGAAATTGGACAATTCCTAGTGGACTAAAGCACAAAGTTGATGTTATTAAAAATTTATGACGGCTTTAGGCTCATAAGAATCGTTGTTTCTAACTAATCGCAGGTAATTGACAAGTTATGCTTGCATGTAAAAATTAATCTATCCAACCATAATGTATAAAAATTAATGGTTACCCTTTGTTGTCTACTTTGCTTGCAAATCATCATCATCACAGCAACCAGTATTTAATTAAAATGACAAGTCTACAAAAAAAACGTCTCAAGCTAACTGAATCAGAACTACTTACAATTAAAGACCGCATTAAACACTGGAATACAAAAGATAAAGTCATAGATATGATGAGATATCGGTATGGTCGACTTGATAACCAAGCTGCTTAACAGACTCAAACAAAATTTTCAAGTATTCAGACAGTAATATGTTTGATATCTTTTTGCAATTTGCAGAGCAGAGATGTACGCAAAACTGAAATGTCCAAAAGCCTTACTTCCATGAACGAACTGAAAGAGTTTTCATAATCTCGGAAAATTGATTTTATTTATCTCGTACAGTAAAAGTAGACTTCATATCTTAATTCCATTAGAAAACAGCAATTACCACATTTTCCTTAAATCCTAAAATTGATCCAGCATAAGAGGCTAAAATTATTATCTATGGATTATCTTAAATAATGAAAGGAGCAAAATCTCCCATACTCCTATTGCAATAATTTACTAGTTAAGTAAAGCTTATTCTATATTTATAAAATCAAATGCCCTTAGAGTTCTACGTTTTAATTATTCCATTCTGTGTTATCCCTGTCTTTCTAGTCTCACTGGATTACCTCAATAAAAGCACTGAAATCGAAAGAAGAAAAAGTAATGTGATTGACTTTGATAAATTCGTCAAACACAAAGAGGAAGGTGATGTCGTAGATAGTGATATAGCTCAACTCTTAAATATTGATAAAATCGCAGCATAATGTTTCAGATACTTTAAAGATTACATCTTCTAAATTAGATCTTTCAATTTATCACCTTATCTATAAATATAAAAAACTACTTTTGAATGGTCTCCAATGCATTGCTTCTGAAAAAAACAATTCAGTTAGCTTTATTAAACTTAACCTTCAATAAGAAGATTTCATTGTCCTCATAAAGTCAAGCCAAAGAGCTCGCTAGACAAATCCAAATTAACCAACTTTTCATTGCAAGTTCCATAACCATGGTTTCAGAAGAAGGGAAAGTAAACAATATAGATACAGGGCTAGGCATAATGACATAAAAAAATACTCAAAGCTTATAAAAAATAGATATGTATCCCTTATGACTAGTTTAATAATGTATGTATTCAGAATCTATAGCTAAATTTAGTAGCTATATCTCCTTAGGAAGCAGTATAAAGTAAGTTCAATTAAATCATATTCTGTTACATTTTTAATGTTTTTTATATGTTTGGAATGAAGAATTACTATTACATATCAAGAGATTTTAGCCTAAGCAAAATAATCACACTGTTAAAGCTTAAAAATTATATTTTGAATATCACAACTTTCAATGAAGAAAAAGCAAAAGATTTCCTTTAATTGCACAGAAGAGAGAAAAATATGGCGAAAATCAACACTAATACTTTAAAAACTATGCGGCGTTTGTTTTCAGGAATAGTTGGTTTGACCATGCTATTAACTGGCTGTGCGAGCCCAAGTCAAGAAAACAGTTCGAGACTTGATCTAATAAAAAAACGCAATGAATTAATATGTGGAGTAAGTGGAAAAATTCCTGGATTTAGTTTTCTTGAGAGTGATGGTAATTATCAAGGGCTAGACGTAGATATATGCAAAGCATTTGCTGCCGCGATAATAGGAGATCCAGAAAGAATCCAATATAGACCTCTAACTGCAGCAGAGCGATTCACAGCTATTAAAACTGGTGAAATTGATCTGCTATCAAGAAACACCACTTTTACTCTTAGTAGAGATTCATCTGGAGGAAATGGACTATCTTTTGCTCCAGTTGTTTTTCATGATGGGCAGGGATTAATGGTAAAAAAAAGCAGTGGAATAGATAGTCTTGATGATCTTGCAAATAAATCTATTTGCGTGGGATCAGGGACCACAACCGAACAAAATATAAATGATGCGTTTGAGAGTGCTTCACTTCCTTACAATCCCATCAAATATCAAGATCTGAATCAAGTAGTTGCAGGATATTTACAAGGTCGCTGTTCAGCTATGACTTCTGATCGCTCACAGTTGGCAGCAGCAAGATCAGGCTTTAAAAATCCAAAAGACCATATTATTCTAGGCAATGTATTGAGTAAAGAACCACTTGCTCCAGCCTCTGATGGTCAAGACCAGAAACTATCTGATGCTATGAGATGGGTGATTTTTGCTCTCATATCCGCAGAGGAACAAGGAATCACTCAATCAAATATTCAAGAAAAATTTCAACTTGCAAAAA
The DNA here is from genome assembly GCF_003208055.1 of Prochlorococcus marinus XMU1408. NCBI lineage: Bacteria > Bacillati > Cyanobacteriota > Cyanophyceae > Synechococcales > Prochlorococcaceae > Prochlorococcus > Prochlorococcus marinus. The sequence continues at coordinate 93,112 of NZ_QJUE01000001.1, read as the reverse complement.
ACAATCCTCAATTAAAACAATTAAGAAGATTTCTAGGTATTGATGGTGGTTTGGGAGAGAAAATAAATCTTAGCAATGACTTTGTAGTTAAGGTGATAAGCGCAACTGGAAATTATGGAGAAATTTATGAAAGACATTTGGGACAAACTAGCGAAGTACCTATTCCAAGAGGATTAAATGAGTTGTATAACAAGGGAGGTGTACATATTTCTCCACCATTTAACTAATAAAAATAAATTATTTTTAGAATGAAGCGCAGTAGCAAAATATTTTTACAGTTTGGACTTTGTATTTTCATTATTAGTGTAGTTGGAATATTAATTAATAATCTAACAATCAATCTAATAAGAACTGGTCTTGGCTTTAATTTCAATTGGCTATTCAAGCCAGCCAGTTTTGCTTTAGCTGAACATCCTTTGCCTTATTCTTCTTCAGATAGCTATGCTTGGGCATTATTTATTGGTTGGTTAAACAGCCTCAAAGTAATTTTCTCTTCATTAATAATAGCAACTTTATGGGGAACAATAATAGGTTTGGCAAGAACAGGAAAAAACTATTTATTAATTCTAATTTCAGCTAGTTACATCACAATAATTCGACAGACACCTCTTTTACTTCAACTTATGTTTTGGTACTTTATTGGCTTCTTAGGTTTAAAAGAAAATATGTTTATACATATAAAAAATATATTTAAAATTTCAAATCATGGGATAGAGTTAGCAGGATTAACTTTATCCTCAGAATTTTCGGCATTATTATTTGGTCTCAGTGTATTTACAAGTGCTTTCATAGCAGAAGTGATTCGCGGAGGTATACTTTCAGTTCCCCTAGGGCAATGGGAGGCTTTTAGAAGTTTAGGAATTTCTGAGAAGAAAGGCCTTATTAGTATAATTATTCCTCAAGCATTACCAGCAATTATTCCAGGACTAACCAGTCAATATCTTAATCTTGCTAAAAATAGCACCTTAGCTATAGCAGTTGGATATTCAGATATTTATGCAATAAATGATACTATTATAAACCAAACAGGACGAGCTATAGAATGCTTTATTATATTACTAACTAGTTTCTTATTATTAAATTTATTGATAAGTAATAGCATGGAAATACTTAATAAAATAATTATAAATTCGAAAAGATATAATTAATTCATGTTTAATAAAAATCTAATTCCTATCAAAATTTTCTGCAACAAGATCAAGAAAACTTTATTTACAAATTTAATCAATACTATTGTTAGTATCTTTATCATATTAATTATTAGTTTGGTTTGTTTAAATACTTTTAAATGGCTTATTTTTAATGCTAATTGGAAAGTTGTAACATCAAATCTTCCTTTATATGCCTTTGGCAGTTTTCCATCTAATCAACAATGGAGACCAGCTACTTGGATTATAAGTCTCCTATCACTAAGCATCGTTACACTTTTCGGCCCTGACTGGAAATTTGTACGTAAAAATCTTTTACTCGCATGGATAAGCACTATTCCCTTAGGTCTTTATTTACTTTATGGTGGTTTAGGATTAACACCTGTAATGAGTAGACATTGGGGTGGCCTTACACTAACTATTCTACTAACTGCTTGTAGCTCATTACTCTCATTACCATTTGGCATAGTATTGGCACTATGTCGTCAAAGTTCATTACCATTAATTCAGAAAATAAGTTCAATATATATAGACGTAATGAGAGCAATTCCTCTTATTGCAGTACTTTTCTTTGGCCAACTTCTAATACCCTTATTCCTTCCTATAGGAATCGAAATTGACCGAGTTTGGAGAGCAATCTTTGCTTTTACTCTATTTGTATCTGCCTACATAGCAGAAGATGTTCGTGGTGGATTACAAGCTATCCCCAATACTCAAATAGAAGCAGCAACTAGTCTTGGCCTTAATCAATATCAAGTTACTAAATTTGTATTAATTCCTCAAGCCTTAAGAATTGCATTACCAGCACTGACTAATCAATCTATCGGACTCTTTCAAAATACATCTTTAATGGCTATTTTAGGATTAGTAGAATTACTTGGCATTGGAAGAAGTATCCTTGCAAATCCAGAATTTATTGGTCAATATATCGAAGTTTATATTTGGCTTGCATGTGTATATTGGCTATTCTGTACAATCATGGCAGTTCTTGCAAGACATCTCGAACAAAGAATGAGAATTAATAAAGAAAATTTCTGATAATTTATGGAACCTGTTGTTATTGCTAAAAATTTAACTAAGTCGTATACCAAAGGTTTACTAGCTCTTGACAACGTTTCTCTCACACTCAATAAAGGGAAAGTTCTTGTAGTTATGGGGCCATCAGGTTCAGGGAAAAGCACCCTAATTCGTACTTTCAATGGTCTTGAAACTTTTGATAGGGGAGAACTAAATGTATTAGGAATTAAAATAAATCGAAATCACGAGGCAAGAAAAATCCAAAAAATAAGAAAAAGAGTAGGGATGGTTTTTCAACAATTTAATTTATTCCCTCATCTATCAATACTAGACAATATCACTCTCGCACCAGTACATGTACAAAAACTTCGTCCAATTGAAGCTGAAGAATATGGTATGTATCTTTTAAGTCAAATGGGAATAGATTCACATGCAAAAAAATATCCAAGCCAACTAAGTGGCGGAGAACAACAAAGAGTAGCGATTGCTAGAGCTCTAGCCTTAAAGCCTGAACTATTGTTATTCGATGAACCCACTAGTGCATTAGATCCAGAGCGAATAAACGAAGTACTCGATGCAATGAGAAAGCTTGCTGAACAGGGAATGACCATGGTTGTAGTAACACATGAAATTGGTTTTGCTAAAGACGTAAGTGATCAAGTTTTATTTATGGACTCAGGAAAAGTCATCGAGAGATCTACGCCAGATATTTTCTTTTCTAATGCACAGCACGAGAGAAGTAGAAAATTTCTGAATCAACTTGATAAAAACTAGCAAAACATCAAGCTTGTATTCATGTTGCCGTGGTTATAGTCAAACACAGGTATGAAAAGTGCATATCCACAAAATTTTTTAATCTACATTTTCTAGACTATTTGATTACTAAACTAAATGTCTTCAAGATATTTAAAATAGGGAAAAGAAGTCAGTCATATAGAGAGGTAGTAACCTCCTCTAAATAAACTGGAGATAGGTTACTTTCAAGGGAAGTAAAACTCTCACCTGATATAAAAGAAAAACTCATCACAAATACTGTCAGAAAAATCAACTGAGAAGCTAAAAGAGTAATCTGCGGCATCATAGCTACACATAGGTAATTATCTTCTTTCCTTTTTCAGCCATGAAAGTAAGTAAATATATCTGATTAATTATTAGCAATGATTGCTGATGAAGACACTGAGCGAGAAATGATCCTATCTATACAAAAATGAGAGCGAATTATTCCTAGCTCGCCAAGCAAAAACCATAAACAAACATGATAAGTTTTATTTATCTATTATTGTAGTTGCATATATCATGCGTTTTGTTGGCATAGAGCAACACTTTAATTAATGAATTCTGCAAATCAAATCAAATCCCTAGTTGAACAAGTAGAAAAAAACCCAGAGTATATTATTAGCGAGCAAGAAGCTAAGGGTTTCGTATCAGAGATGAAACGAATCACACAAGACGACAAAACAAATATGCCTCCACTAGTTGTGATAATAATGGCTTATATCAATATGCTTTTCCCAGAAATAGACAAAGTTAAGGCCTGAGATAAGAAAAATCCAATAAATTTCACTTCTAACTTTTCAAGCTAATCGAAGAGAACACATTTCTAATGGATTCTGTTTTTTTGGGCCTTGTAAGTCATTTGGAGAGAAGAATACAAATGAATCTATATTTGTTAGCTCAGGACATTTTTTATTTGGACCAAACAAAAACAAATATCTTTGACCATTTATACTCGCATCTGGAAGCTTTATACAAGTAGCTCCCAAGTTCTTTTCAAGTAATGTCCATATTTTCTTTTTATCTATACATTCTTGCAAGAGATCATTTATCTTATGTTCACTGGTAATATCTTTAATAGTCAGAGAAAAAAATCGATTAATAAAAATATCTTTCGCATGAGTTTCAGACTCTTTGCTGAGTATGCATGCAATGTAATGACAGTAATCTAAAATATATTCTTGACTATCTAATTTAGAAAGTACCCATCCGATATCTTTATCACTTACCCCTCGTTCTCTAAGAATAGATTCAAAAGTTTGTTCTTGAGTAGGACCTCTCTCCATGTAAAAGGTTCCAGAAATTTGTCATCGATTATGACACATAAACAAGACATAACTATTATTCATTACTATTTACCATTTTAATTAGATAATTCTATAAGGTTTGGAACTTAACTTTTCCTGACAGCATCAGGTTCTTCCATCTAGATATGAATTCATTTATAAAGAATAATTATAAATAAAAAATTTGAATCTTGTTTACTTGCTACTATACAAAGTAGAATGACTATCTAAATCAAAATCACTCTTTAAATAAGCCTAAAAGCATTAAATGTCTACTTTTGAAGTTAATGATGATATTTTCCCTTACCGATGTGCAGTATTTATAAGATCACGGTGGGGTAATACATGGTATTCAGGAAGTGGGGCACTTATTGGTAATAATGACATCTTAACAGCCTCACATGTTATCCATAATAATGATCGTGGTGGCTTAGCTAATGAAGTAAGAATATACCCCACTTACGATCCAGATAGTAGTTACTATTCCAGTGGTTACTACCAACCTATATGGTATGAATATTACGATGATTGGGATGAGGATGGTAATGGATTACTTACCACTGGCGATGGAAAAAGCAACTCACTTTATGAAGTTGAAAAAGATATCGCATTATTATCTTTATCAGAAAATTTAGGTTCCATTTATGGTTATTTTGGTGTAAAAAAAACTTTCAGCGGTGGAACAGCATACAAATTAGGTTTTCCTGGAAAATATTCGAACAATCTTATGTTCGATCAAGGAATAATATATAAAGATAGCATTGATAATTATCATTGGTTTTACAATAATGATATTGAAATTAACGGTGGTGATTCTGGAGGCCCAATATATATAAATTCAGGAGGAGATGCAGGTTATCAAATTATAGGCGTTACTTCTAGCTCAGGTGGTTTAACTTCTACTGCATGCAGTGTAGATAGTCATTACTGGTGGATTAGCGAGTCAGTTCAAGTTAATAACTATTTATACGATAAAAGTTTTGCATCAATTGTTTCAGAAGAGAGTGTTAATGAAGGTGACAGTATTTCATTCACTTATAAAACACATAAGTACGAAGAAAACAAACAATATATATATAGAATTTCTGGGATTTCATCTTCAGATCTTATAAGTGAAGAGCTTACTGGAACAACAATCATCAATTCTGATGGAGAAGCGATATTTTCTATAGAAATAAGTGCAGATCAAAGAACAGAGGGGTCAGAAACTTTTACTCTCTCAATAGGAGAAAAAACTAAGTCAGTTATAATTAATGATACGTCTAAGAACCTAAGTCAATCACCGACAGATATCATTATATCCTCTACCAGTTTCGATGAAAATATTAATGCAAACACCTCAATAGCAAGCTTATCGACTATTGATCCAGATACTAGTGATACTTTTACATATACCTTAGTAAGTGGAGTAGGTGATACTGATAATCAAGCTTTTACGATTAATGGATCATCCATACAAATTAATACTTCTCCTGATTATGAGACAAAATCCTCTTATACTATTCGAGTAAAAACAACAGACAGTAGTGGTAATAATTATGAGAAATCATTTGACCTTTCAGTAAATAATTTAGAAGAAGGAAATATAGAAAAACCGATTATCTATGGAGAAAATAATCGAATTTTATTTTCGGAAAATTCAACCGCTAGTCAATTTTATAGAGAAATTTATATCCCTGAAAATACAAATCATGAAATATACAGATTCACATCCAATAAGGAGGTTACTTGGTCGATTTCCCAAGGACCTTATAGCTATGTTGAAGATTATAAATATTTTGAGATAGATGAGATAACGGGTTCATTAACTATCAAAGGAATACTTGACTATGAAAATGGCCAAGCTTATGGGAATAGTCCTTATGACAATAATTATTTAATGAGCATAGAGGCTACTGATGTTGCAGGGAATAAATTAGAAAGCAACCAATTCAGAGTAATAATTACTGATGTAGTAAATGAAAGTAATACCTCTTCTACATCAGCGACATCAACTGAATTACAGCAATTATACATAGGTTACTTTAGTCGGCCATGCGATCCCAGTGGATTAGATTATTGGTTAGGAGAAAAAATTACTAAAAAAGCTTTTGCTGCAAATATGTATTTGCAGCCTGAATTTAATTCAGTTAATGGAAATCTAAGTACGACAGATCAAGTCAATCAAATCTATTTAAACCTATTTAATAGAGATGGAGATGCCGCAGGATTAACTTATTGGTCAGGACAAATTGACTCTGGAAGCCTAGAGCTTGCCTCAATTGCTAATGACTTAACATGGGCTGCGCTTAATAATACAGGCAGTGAGGTTGATAAAAAAACGTTAACTCATAAAACTAATGCTGCTATTCAATACACCTATCAAATAAGAAAAAGTACTTCAGATATACTTGCTTATCAGCCAGCTTCAACTAGTCCTTGGATTACAGGAAACAATTTCACAGAAGCAAAAACATTCATCAATGAAATTGGGTTTTCAAAAGTTGCAAACTTATCCGAGATTGAAGGAAGTATTTCAAAATTTAGTAACATCCCTAATAGTTTTAATTTAAATTCTAACAATAGTCTAATTAACTCAATTGATAATATTACTGGCCTCTCATTAAATAATTTATCTAATGATTTTTTAGAGAGTCTTAGAAACCCAGAAACCACGATTAATAATTCTTTTCTTGCAAACCAACAAGATCATAATAACAAGCTTAATTATATAGATATATCGAAGCATCTTTCAAATCAAGACTTCATAAGCAACTTATATGAGCATGTACTCTGTAGAGAATCTGATTTGCAAGGTCTTAATTATTGGGTAGATCAATTAGAAACTAATTTAGAGACGAGATATGAAGTACTAATAGGTTTCTCCAGATCAGAAGAAAATCATTTAATTATTGCTGATACCAATGTTTTAGCTTAATTCAATAAAAAACTTCTAGCTAATTCGTCTTCTATACTCCTATCCCCGGTAGCCTGATTAAACTATTATAACTACTAAAAATATGTTCTTAAATTTCCGCATATAATTGGTATCGATACACTATAAAAACTAAGAACATATTATTCTTAATCGGACGAAAATTAATTAGACTCTTTTATTGGAATTGGACTATCAATTTTTACTGTTAAATCATTGACTGGTTGGTCAATACAATTTGATCTATAAGTGAAGGAGTCGTCAAAAAATGCCTGAGAAGTAGCAGGAGTAACTCGAATATCGCTCACTACATTCCTTTTTAAACTTAAATCTCCAGAAGGTCGTAGAAGATTCTTTGTAGCCGTATCTGTTACTGAGAATTGATCTTTTCCGCTTGCAGTACAATTAGTAGTAGGACCAGATTGATCATGGTTCGCAGAGAGACCTGATAAAAGTTCTAGTGAGCTTAAAAAGCTTTGAGCAGATTTAAAATTATAAAAACCTATTTCGTTTAATTTTCGTTTACCGTCACTATTAAATGATTTTATTAAAAATCTATAGTCTTCATTCTTATTATTAAACAGAAGACCTCCTCTATTGGTCGCATTGGTTAATGTCCAGCCAATAATTCTATCAGAGCTTATTTGTATTCCACTACTAGTGATTATAGTCTCACCGTTAATTCCGATAACACAAGAATATTTCCGACCACAAGTGCCTTTTAGCTTTAAAAAATCTTCTGAATTCAACGCATTTGAATTGATAATTTTGGCGTGTTTCTCAGCTAAAAATGCTGGTTCTATGGTATTTGCATTAACCATGAAAGATAAATGAAAAGGCAACAAAGCTGAAATAGCAATGCAAAAAGACTTCATAACCATCTAACTATTGAATATATACTATATATATTTTCTAGTCGCGCCCATGTTGTCGTTGATCAAGAGAAACAAACGCAGTCATTTACTAAAGTAAAAAAATCACCTCTCATAGCTTCATGTATATCCATAAATATGCCTTTATTTACAGGTGTCACTTAATCTCTAAATTATTGAAATTAGAATTCGCTTAAATCATTGGAAAAGATATCATTTACAACGCAAACAATCTTCGATTTAAAGCAAAAATACGACGAAAGAGATAAAGGAAGTTTGCTAAGAGATAATGCACTGCTTACTATTGGCAGCCTTAACTAGAAGACATTTCTTAGAAAAGAAAATGATTGTAGGACTTTTTTAAAAAAATAATTTTTAATTTCCCTCTAATTTGTGATTACTTGTTGGAATGGAAATTTATTTTTTAATTCTACAGGTGTTTTAAATAGACGAGAATACTGACAGGACTCGTATCACTAATAAAAATCCTATATGCGTAAGTATCAATAATCTATTTTTGATTGTCTATTTCTTTTTAATTCACCTCGTCTCTTTTTGGACTCAACCCTCTTCCTTTGAGATGAAAATGTTGGTATGGTCTTCCTTCTCTTCTTAGGAGGTGGCTTTAAAAGCTCTCGCAAGGTTAAAGCAAGTCTCCTTAAAGCTAATTGTCTATTGTGATATTGAGTTCTCTTATCCTGAACAGCTATGCAAATACAACCATTAATGAGTTTAATTTCATTCTGAATTGAAATTCTATGCTTTTGGTATGGAGTTAAGGTTTTGGATTCAAATACATTAAATACAATTTCAACTCGACTATCTGTCTTATTCAGGTTCTGTCCTCCTGCTCCTGATGATCTAGAAAATCTCCAATGTATTTCGTTAGCTAGAATTTCAAGCTTCGAATTTACCCTAAGATTCATTTGTACTCTTGATCTTTCTCATCAAAACTTTTCGAGCCTTTAATATTATTCATGAATAATAACGATCAACCATTTCTTTAAGCATTTTTTGAATATGCTGATTTTGAGCATTTGTCTCTTCTTTTAATTTCTCGCACGCACCTTTAATTTGCATCCAAACGACTTCCATTACTTCCTGTTCTTCTTGTGTGGGTTTCCACTTAGGTGATTCCATAGAAGAAATTGAACTCTCAGCACTTAATTACAAGTAGAACATAAATATTCGAGAGGTACAAATTTTACATCCTGGCAAACGCCAAGTGCAAAGAGAACGCAAAAAAATACCTTAAACTTTTTATCGACAACTACAAAAAGAACTTTCAACTCGGTTACAAGAAAGAGAAAGGAGTTGATCTAACTATGAATAAAATCAATCAAAAGTATCAAAATCAAAGCGATAAAGATTAGTCATTTCTAGCTTTCTTTAGCCAATAAGGAATGAATGTTTTTTCTTGCTTGGCTGAATCATATAGATAATCAGAAGTACCTTCGAATAAAGCTGCAAGAGTTATGCGGAAACTAGGAAAAGTCAGTCCACAAATAACAGCAATCAAAAAGATTGCCTTCACTTATTGACTCCTATAGATTTCATTAGTTCATCACCAAAATCTTTTTTTACCAGTCCAGTTATACAACAACCAAACTACAAATCCAACCATAAATAAAGGCATAAAGCTATCCATCAAAACATATGCTGCATAAACGATTACTGGAAATAAGATGACACGTTTAATATTTAATCTCTTTTGGTATTTCATTTGTCTAATAAATTGTTTACTTGACTTTCATAAGCGTATATACACTTTATATTACGCATTTTCTTAAACTCAATCACATAGTAATATCTTATAAATACAATTTAGTCATAGTCGCTTCAGAAAAACCAAAATCAAATACTGAATTCAAGTTGTTGCAGTTCTATAGATATATGAGAAAAGATCACCTACAACAAGCGATCGTTATTTGATCATAGTTTGCTAAACATTGACATCATGTAAGGGCATCAATGCAGCATTATCATTAATACTCTATTGCTTGAGAAAGATAAATAGGTTTTCATAAAAATATCCATTAAAGATGCACTCTTCATTCCCAACTGGGAGGAGGTCAACCATGAAAGTTGAAGTTTCATGTTTCGTTGGAGGGATGGTCATCAAAGAAATAGTTCATGTAGATAAATTTGAAGATGCTGATAAGGTCGCAAAATCAAGAAATCCTTTTTGCAGAGTGGTTAATAGAAAGGTTTTGATGAAATGACTAGATATCAAAATGAGTCTTCCTCCGCTTTTTATAGACAGAAAACAAAAGGCTATCTTTCACATCAATTGTGGTTAGCCCCTCACAATAGTAATGGGGCTACATGGATGAAATCTTTCCCAGATGACTAGAAAAATAAATTGGAAAGAAGAACTTCTTGATTCAGAACAATTCAATAAGAAACAAATAAACCTCTTGAAGAGTGGTACCAAGTCATTAATTAATAGTTGGTTGCTTAGCGTTCTTTGCACCAGATGGAGAAAATTAAAAGACATTAGAGAACAAGCTTCACCTAATTGCAGTTCAAATTTTCTAGAGTGGAATAAAAAAGTTAAGGATGTAGAGGAATGCCAGTCTTGATAATTGGTTGGAGCATTTACAACAAACTACCAGAGGAAGAACAAAAGGAGTTTACTTTAGTCGAACGATATAGAACTGATTATTTTTATGAGTGCTATGAGTATGAACATGCGAAGGGGAACAAAAATTACGAGTGGAGTGATAGATGTTTTAAAAATCAGGAAGAATTATTGGAGTTCTTCGATTATGAAATGATCGAAGAATTAAATGCAGATTCTATCTATGCAAAAAGAGTCGAAACCTTTACTGATAAGGAATACAAGGAATTGATGAAATTCAGTGATGCTGGCAATCAAATTAAATTAATTGGGGCAAACTAATTATTTTGGTCATAGTCTAAAATTAGGATGATCAAATAGGTGCGATGTCATAGTGATAGCATGTATTTATGCTATTACGAAATAAGGTAATATAGTCGGTATTAATACGCACTCGAATTAAATAGATAAGTAAAGAAATCTAGCCTTATCGTTTAAAAAGGTTTTAATACATAGAGTTTTAGATTTTAAATGTCCCTCGGAATCACAGAACTTGAATTGACCGACGTTAATACAATTTCAATTCCTACAGATGCAATATCAACACTTTCTCTATTAATTATTTTTGCATTACTAGGTTATTTTTTTCACAAAATCCTCAACACGCAAACCAATCAATTTTTTGAAAAAATAAACGATGATTCAAATCTTGAATTAGTCAAAGAAAAACTAGAAGATAAATTAATGCTTGAGTCAACGAAAGTAAATCAAGAAAGAGTAGAGAAGCCATTCATGAAAAAGGTAAATTTCTTATCACCTTCGAAATTATTGGGGATGAGCAGCATGACAGTTGTAGCTATTGGAGGAGCAAGTCTTTTAGGAATCCAAGCTATGCAAAATTCAAATCAAGGAGTAAACGTTAGTCAAGTCAAAGTCAAGTCAAAGAATCAATCGGCAAAAACTTTTTTATCAGTGGTGAAATTACAATCATTAAATAAAGCTCAAAATAAAATAAAAAAGATCAACTATATTGATCCATTATTATCAGCTATTAATAGTTCTACACACAAGAATTTTTATCAGTTCACAGCAAGCAAAGCAGAAGATTTTTTCTCTTTTTAATTAACAATCACTACTCTTATTTCTTATTTCCCTTATACCAAATCCCTTTAACTATCCTTAATGAAGAGTATCTATCACGTTGTATCATACAAGTTTGTGCGAATTAAGCGATAAAAATAAAATGCTTTATCCATAATTCTCTGTTTTAACAATAGATATCAGTTTCTGTTGTATAGTAGGCATTGATAAAATCGAAAACTAAAGAATAAATTATAGTTGCCGCACTTCTAGTAGACGTACTGGAAAAGTTTTGTATACAAAAAGTAATCAAGATCTAATTATATTATTAGATATGTAAGTAACAAACAATCTATTCATTTTTCTTATATACATCTCCACAACCGATAGTACCTTGTGAACAATATTGACAGTTGGGGCCATCTGGTCCAGGAGGATTACAAACCTCTGACATATCATAAAAAAGAGGCGTTAGTCCATAATACGTAAGAAATAGCAGAAATAAGCAAAACCAAGTAAATAATGGCAGTAGAAATACTACAAGAAATATTATTATTTGAGATTCCAACCATTTTATGTTGAATAGTTTTATAAACAGAAAAAAGAAAATAAATGTTATTAGTAAGTATGAATAACCTATATTGAGGAATGGTATCCATTCGCTAATGAAATTACTAATAATCGGACTAACAACACCTAAAAGAAAATAAATGAAGTATTTGATTCTCTTATTACTTCTTATAAGGTTTATATAACTCATAAAGAAAAGCCAATTATCACATTGTAGTAATAGTCGGAAATTTTGATTATATAATTACCTTATTTTCTAGCGTTCGCTATGGGTTTGCATTGTCACAAAAGCTAGGCCATTTAATCCATGTTATTAGAGAGCTTTTATATTTTATTAATAAAAAATTTATTCATAACTAGCTTTAGAGTTTTAATATTGATCTATCACCTGATTAGCAATTGTGAGGTTTCAATGTTCGGTTAACTACTTAAAGCGCATAAGAATAGAAACTATTTATAAATAAACAAGTCCTATTGTGGATCCAATTATTAGTACAAAGACAGCACGAGCAAAGCTAAAAGAGATACGAAATAAACCAGACTTCTTTGACATCGCTAAAATATCCTCGAAAAACATGGCTCAAGAAAAAGGAGAACGTCAAAGTTGAAAAAGGACCCAAACAATCCCAAGGGACATAATCAATTAACCTTCAAGCTTTAAAATTACAGAACAGATGAGTCCACGGAGATCCTTGATAAAGGTCGAAAGATCAAGCCAGCCGAGAAAAGTCTGAGGTGAATTGGATCAAGTTAGATTCACAATCACAATGCCAAAGAACAAACTCAACTCCGAACAGCGCTTCATTAGGAATCTTCTTATTGGATTTTTCTCAGCATTATTCATTGTCTTTGTATTAGCGATGACTGCGCTGTTCCAGACACTGACTACTTATCCCAGTGCTTCTGATCTGCCAAGCGTCACGATTCAAAGCTGTTATGACGGCGATACTTGCACAACGACAGAAGGAGAAAAGATCAGACTTGCTTGTATTGATACTCCTGAATTGAGAGGCAAGAAAACTGATCTAATTCCTGCCAAAGCAGCAAGAGACTATCTCAATGAATTAGTTGCTGGATCAACAGTAACCATTCGGCGTATCACGGAAGATCGATATGGAAGAACAGTCGCAGAGTTATCGAAAGGTCCTATGAATATTCAAGAACACCTAGTTGAAAAAGGCTTTGCGAGTATCTTTGAAAGGTATTCAAGTCAATGTGAGTGGAGCATGAATTAATTATGAAACTCCGCAACACCGCTATTGCTTTAGGAATTGGTGCCGCAACTGCTGCAGGTTTATCGCTGCTGCAAGTTAATAGGGATCTTGTTGTTGGATCTACTGCTGTAGTTGTCGGTGCAGGATTAATGATTTCTTTAAAAGACAAGAACGATATAAATTTAAAAGCAAGAAACTATGAATATTTTTTTAATAGCGCACAAGATAAATTTGAACTTGCAGATTATGAAGAGGCAATACTCGATTACAACAAAGCATTGGAACTTTCACCTACTGAGATTTGCCTTGTCTACTCAATGCGTGGAAATGCAAAACGTAATTCAGGTGATTTTGATGGCGCAATCTCTGATCAAAATAAGGCATTAAATTTTGATCCTTTATATGCCGATGGATATTTCAATAGAGGTATTGCCAAATTTAAGAAAGGAGATTTTGATGGTGCAATTCAAGACTATTCGCAAGTTCTAAAAATCAACCCAAAAGATTCAGATGCATTGTTTAATCGTGCCAATGTAAAAAAAGAAATTGAAGATATGAAAGGTGCATGCGAAGACTGGAGAACAGCAGCTGATCTTGGGGATGACGATGCTAAAAAATTCTTAAGGGAGAATTGTGAATGACTCTCTTCCTTGCTGTATTCATCCCAATAGCAATCTTAGGATTCCTCTATCTCTTCATCATTGAAAACAATGGTCTTCCAGATTGGATGGAAAGAGCATCTCGAAATAGCAGTTCGATTTGGACCTATGGAATTATCACAATCACGCTTCTTTCTATCATTAAGTATTTGACTTCGGATTAAACCTCTGAATATCAAAGCTAATCATATTTCTCATTAGTTGAAAAATATCACAGGCCTTTTCTAAAACTAGATTGTCTAGTTTTCTACAAACCTTGAAAGATTCAAAGAATCCCAGAGACAACCAGCATCTGCCTAATAACAACGCCAACAACACAGAAAAGTATTAATCGACTTAAGACATAAAAGGGAAGATTATTCATCCAACTTCTAAATCAATCAATCAATCAATCACCAAAACGATAATGCTTGCGGACCGCCTTATGAACATCCCATCTACAGTCCATTCCTGCGGGGAAGACAACTAAATCACCTGCACCAAACTTCACAGGATCTCCTCCCTCAGGAGTAACTGTGACTTCACCCTCAAGTAATAAACAAGTCTCCTTATCGTCATATGTCCAATCAAAAGAGCTGGCATCACACGTCCAGATTGGCCAGTTTTTAATTCCCAATTCATCAACAGTACTCTCAGGACAAGGAGAGGTGACTGATATAGCCAAGAGATAAAAACATAGTGGACTTCTTTTTTAGCTACTAATAGAAACAATTGTCTAATAGCTACTCAAATTTTGACAAAAATCTTTGAAAGGGTATTTACGAATAGAGCGAGGATCAAAGTCCCCCCATACCCCTTCTAATAGCAAGATAATACGTCTTATAATACTGTTGCCTTAGTGTTACCCCTTTAATCTATACTCTTTAAATCCACTGCTATGATTATATTCTTAATCTACGTTGTATAATCGGCATTGATACGCATCTTTAGAATTTAGACTATTAATCTTTCTCTAAACTCTTATCAATACTAAGATCTTTTAAGAATATTTTAGTCGCAAGTTAGTCGCAACTGGTTAAATTTTAGTCGCAGTTTTGAAATCAGGTCTTGAATTCACTTCCCCAATCTAACGAGGCAAAGGGATTTCAAGCGATAAGGAAAGGTACGTATTAGTCATTTCGTCGCAACATGGTCGCAATTTATTAGACGTTTGTAATCTGCTTTTTATCTAATTTCCAAAAGTACAAACCTGATCGATAATACCCAAAATCAATTTATCTCCATTGGGATCTTTCCAATCTGAATCTTGATTCTTGAACTCATTAAATTCCTTTGCTCCTACTGCAACATCTCTAAAAGAATTTTCCGAACAGTTGACATCCATCGTGTACAAAATGTCTTGGGTAATGTCAGTAGTGCTTTTAGGAATAAATTTGCTGAATACTCGTATGGATCCATCTTTATTTTTTTGAACGCTGTTCTTATCCCATAATTGCTCTCCATACTGACTCTTGGGAACTGCAACCCAGTCAGGAGATAAAGCATCTATTTTTGACGGATAGAAAATAAGTAGAAGTGCAAAACAACTAAAACAAATACTTTTAATAGTTTTGAAGGTCATTAGATAAAAAACATTATTGTTATCGTTGATGGGAACTTCACATCAGCACGTCAATTTTATGAACAGACTGCTCTCTGGTGAGAGATCTAAATGGATCTTTGTAATTGGACTGGTTGCGATAGGTGCTGGATTTACAGCAAAGAATGTAATCTCATATCCAACTGAATGCACTACTCCAGAAATGGTCACTTTGAGATGAAATACAACTGGAAAGACCTTTTGGTAGATACAGCAATCGTGGCAGTTGTTCTTGGAGCAGTGGCACTTATTGTTGGTTCGTTTCCATCGACCTTCAGCAAGTTGCTTCCATTTCTCAAATAAGTATTAGTCAACCTAAAAGTTTGCATGAAATAAGGGAGCGAGATTTTGGTCGCTCCCTTTGAGTCAAGCACTCAACTGACTGAACTAAATTTCCATCCTTTATTGAACTTTGACCCACAGAAGGTGCTGTGACTCCTAATTCATTTCTAACAAATTCAGATCAGGTGCACATGAGAAAAAACTCCTGTTTAACCAACGACCCAATAATCTTTGTGCTTTCTGAGGATTAGTTTGAGAAGATCGAGAATCATTCTTTTTACCTCAATATTTCAATTGAAAATAATAAGGAATTAAGTGTGGAAGCATTCCAAAGGAAATTAATAGGACTGAAAACCAAAGAAAGATTGATGAAAGAGTATTCGACCCATTGGATCGGAAACTACGGGTTACTTGCATAGTGAAACCTCCTGTTAGTTCAATGTTTTTTAGTAGTCCATTGAGCAGTTACCAAACTGCAAACATTCATTCTCGTAATCGACTTCATCAAAATCAGTTTCATAATTGGAAACCAGATCGCACCAATCGTTTCCTTGGATAGGAACCCCACAAGATTTCGAGAATGTTTCCTTTACGTCTTCGATTGCATGTTTAAAAGGATTACCGCATGACATGGTTTGACCTCCTAATAGTGCCTTGATTTATATCTACTCCTCCTAATTCAAAAAATCTATAGGATAAAAACCCTAAAGTATTAAATCTCATTGTCCTCATAAAGAAAAACCCCTGAAAAAATCAGGGGGTTTGGGTTGTTCCGACCATTGCAGAGACCGCACGAAAGGTGACTCTGTTCACATCAGGAGGTGTGAGATGCCTCCTTAGAGTCAATGCACATTTCCCCTTTTTTAATATCTTCGAGAGTGCGATGACTCTTGATTTATGTCTACTCCGCTTATTAGAAAATATCTATACAGAGAACCCAAATGTAGAAATACTTTGGTGTTCTTACCCATAGCAATTTCCATTCAGTAGTAGTAAAACAGTCTCAGGAGTCAACGCACTTCCTTAGGTCTGGAGTGATGGACTCAAAGGGGGCGATCAAAATCTCGCCCCCTTACTACTTTGGAGGTATATCTATGACCAGAAAAAGAGACAAGATCTGGACAGCAATTATTGCAACTAAGCAATGGTTCACCAAACTTTTTACAAGTGAGGCAGATGCTTTAGTTGATGACTTCGGAAATAATCCACCACCAGAGATAGGAACTCAATCTTATTCAGGAGATACTCATGACAAAGGGGACTGACTTACTAAAAAGCAACCAATATCAAATCCACTAATTGTTTTTTATTCAGTTTGGAAATTTTTTCTACACCAACCAGCATTTCCTTTAATTCTCTATTGGTCTTTTTCATCAGGAGTGATCTTTGATCTACAAATATTCCTTTCTTGAGTATTGAAAGAAGAGTTGAGAATGCATCAAAGATTGCCATTGAAGCGAGAATGCAAAACATCATCACGGAATCAGCAGTGGTAGTTAAGTTCATTGATTTTTAGAAAATAATTTTGTGGGTAGTTAAGCGACTTCAGGACACAGTCCAATATCAAGGACTCTCTTTCGCTGCCAATTTCTACAACGCTTGGTTAGGTGTTCACCTTGAGGAATAAGACGCTGATGAAGAGGACAAGTTAGAAGAGTTACGCATGACTTATCACAGGTGTAAGTGAAGTGTTCGCATGTCATACAAATCGAACTACCTCTGGACTTCATAAGTTCCAAGTCAGTGAAGTAGTCCCACTCTTCAGGGTTCTCCAGAACCTCTACAGGTGATAAGAATCTTGCTTTCTTTGACCATGCCATAGTCCTCCTCATGTAGAAGACAAAAAAAGGATCCTGCTCACTGGATCCTCCTTTTGCGTTTGTGATGGGGATTAAACTAATACAAACGTACTATATTTGTCTAGTAAGTCAAGTTACTTATTTTTAGCATTAAGAAAGGGACCCTGCTGCTTCAGCGACCTTGAGTCCCTCTCTCTGTTTACAGAACTAATTTTGGTAAGGAGTTGTTCTGCTTTTCCTTTTCTAATCAAAACTGCAAGTAGAAGCATCAGAAATTATTCCTAATCAAACACCGTCTTTGCTATTTCTGAATGGGTTGTATCTGATATTGAAAATCAAAAACAACTGCTGTACATAAAAGCAGCAACCCGAAAACAACTTGTGGAGGTGGAAATATCATCAGACCACTCTAGAAAAGGCAGAAAAAAACCGCCCAGTTCTGTTAGGACGGTTTCTTTGTGAGATCAGTCGCAAGTGTTTCCTTGTTTCCACTGCGGAGGATCTCAACTCCTCACAAACAAAACATAATTGAATGGAATCTAGATTAAACCCTTTAAAGGTGGGTTTAAGAATTGGCACAGGCACTAAAAAAGCACCCTACTTACGTGAAGTGGAGTGCTTTTTTGCAACAGAACGATTGTGTGAGGAGTTGTTCTGTTATTCCTTTTCTACTCCTGTATGAATCTTTTGTCACTATTAAAAAGACAAAATGATGAGCAATTGCAAAAGTAGGAAGAACAACAAACTTTTTACCTCAATATTTCAACTGAAAGTAATAAGGCACTATATGAGGGAGTGTTCCAAGTGAGATTAAAAGGACAGAAAACCAAAGAAAGATTGATGAGAGAGTATTAGATCCATTAGATCTAACTACGGGTTGCTTGCATGATTAGACCTCTTGTGAATTTAATATTTTTTAGTAGTCAAATGAGCAGTTGCCAAACTGTAAACATTCATTCTCGTAATCAACCTCATCAAAATCAGTTTCATAATTAAAAACAAGATCACACCAATCGTTCCCTTGGATAGGAACTCCACACGATTTCGAGAATGTTTTTTTTACGTCTTCGATTGCATGTTTAAAAGGATTACCGCATGACATGGCTTGACCTCCTAATAGTGCTTTGATTTATATCTATTCCTTCTAATTAAAAATATCTATAGGCTAAAAACCCTAAAGCATTAACACTGATTACTCCTCAAAAGAAAAACCTCTTGCCGAACAGTGCTACTAAGGGTCTTTCTCTATTGCAGAAATGATTTTGTTGAGGACGCGTTCTGTTTTTTCTTGTGTAATCAATTTCTAAAAAGTTCAACAACAGAAAAATTTTTTAATTAGAAATTTGCATAATTTACGACTAGCTTTATAAAAGCAACTAATACAAAGTGCTAGGTGTATAAAAATCAAAATATTTTGTATATCTTCGCTAATGCTAAATTTGTCGAGTGAAAGATAGTATTATAAGAAATATTTGGGTTTAGAAGTATTCAGTAGGAATAAACGTCTATAGAAAGTAGTCATACTTTAAATAAGTAAGTGTCATTGGTTTATTTTTGACATTAATAGTGTCTCTATAGGAGACAATCTAGACGGATAGTTTTCTCTACAAAATCAAATATTTTTATGTTCTGGAAGTAGTCAAATCTCTGTTTTACAAGTCCAGAATTGATACATTGCTTTGAAAGTGTTAGGATTTTTTTCTTCAAACTTTGTCCAGTTTTGTAAGTTTATTTGCTTCTTATCTTCTGGGAAATATTGCTTGTAGGAAGATTTTACTGGCTTTGGAAGTAAGAATCCAAGAAATTTTAATTTATTAGATTTGAGAGTTTCATGTAGCTGATTAATTGTGAATCTATGTTCTTTGCTGTGGAAGCAAAGATCACGGAATTCCGATAATGAATAAAAGTCTTTACATGTTGTTAATGAGTTTAAATTTTTCAATTTCCCTGAAATAATTCTTTCTCTAAAATCACGAATACTATCCTCATTTGCTTGAATTTTTTTGCTAGCAATATAATTTCTTGCCTGGATTATATTTTGTCTTGCTAATTCACTATACAAACCTAACTTAAGGAATCCAGTCTTTTTTAAAACACCTAATAATGCTTTCAATCCTTTTGAAGGATTTTCCATGTGATGTAGAACACCTCCACATTCAATAATATCAAATTGCTCTTCTAATAAACCAACTTCTAAGATATCCATTTCAATTAGTTTAACATTCTTAATACCCAATTCATTTATCTTCCTTTGAGCATAAGATAAACTAGATAAACTTAAGTCTATACAACTAAAATGAGCATTCTTATAAATTTGTGTATTTAAAATCTGCTGACCTGTTCCACACCCCGCAATTAGAACTTTTAGTTTACTATCTCTTATATTATAACTAATAGAATTAGGTTTGATTTCATTATTTATTGCTTGTATAATAGAAACCTTTTTTTTGGTTGAAGGATTTCCAAATCGCCATCTAGGATATGGATTTTTTTCATATTGTGTTTTTACTTTTTGAGAGATACTATCATTGATAGAACCTAATTTTTTGATATTTTTAGATATTTGAATTTCTTTTAGGGGTTCTGAAATTTGAAATCTCAATAATTGTTGAAAATTTATATCTGCAGAATTAAATGATTTTAAAGACTCTATATGTTCAATAAGTTTATATAGTGGAAAATAACAAGATAAAATGGCAATTGTTCTTTCATTTAATTCCCCATCTCTACATTTTTTTATGATAATATTAATACATATTTTTTCTTTTTCTGTGATTGAATAAATATATTCATTAAAAAAGCATTGCTCTCCTAATGCAATAATAAATTGTAATTCCGAGTAATTTATATTTTCGGTATTTTTTGCAATACGATAGCATATATTTTTTCTTACTTCGGTAAGTATTGATTCCAACTTAAGATCACAAAATATAATCTTTTTAAGTGCATTAATTATAATTTTATCTTTAATAAGTAATTCTAATTTGGAAAAGTCTTGATCTGTTTTTTTTATATTATTTATTATTTGATTGCTATATAAAAAATTAAATGGTCTTAATAATTCTTGATGGGACACATTGTTTTTTTCTAGTAGAATATTTAATATTTTTTTCAATTTAGATTTATTTAAATGTGCTGGATCTGACTCTTGTAAAAATCTAGTAATTGAGGAGTAAATATTGGAATTTTTTGGATTGATATCAATTGCTTTCAGATAAGAATCAAATGCTCCTTCTTGATCTCCAAGATCATTCAATATTTTTCCCAGATTGGAATGAGCCTTCGCAAAATCAGGATTGAGTTTAATTGCTTTGCGGAATGATAATGCTGCTTCTTGTAATTTGCCAAGATCGTTCAATATGTTTCCCAGATTGGAATGAGCCTTCGCGAAACCAGGATTGAGTTTAATTGCTTTACGGAATGACAATGCTGCTTCTTGTAATTTGCCAAGATCAGTCAATATAGTTCCTAAATTGTAATGCGCTTTTGCGAAATTAGGATTCAATTCAATGGCTTTACTAGTATATAATTTTGCTTCTTGTAATTTACCAAGGGATTCTAATAAGGATCCATAATTAGAAAAAACCCTATGATCTTTGAATCCTTGATTGATAAAATATTGATAATATTTGCTTGCTTTTGAAATGTTTCCTATTGAATGAAACTTATATGCTTGATTAATTATTTCTTCTTTAGAAAGTTGATTAGGTTTATTAGTATTAATAATAATATTTTCTTTAATTTCTCCTATAGTTAATGGAACTGGAAATGTTTTTATCTCATTAATTTTCTTCTTTACTTCTCCTTCTTGACTAGAACTATCCATCTTCGCTTATGTTTTCTTTCTTTTGGTTCATTTTATTTTACTACTATTTTTGATTCTTATTATTTCTTTCTGAAATTATTTATCACTGATAGAGCGAGATTAACTAATATTTTCACTGAACTTTCTAGGATTATTAATAAAATAAACTCGTACAATAGAACTTATCTTTTTTATTGAGGTGCTTTTTCAGTTTGTGACACGTTTGTTTCGATAAATCATCCCCTGAGAACCTTGTCATAAATAATTTTTTGTTTGAGGAGCTATAGATTGTGAATAGAATTAACTACTAAAAGTAGCTATAAATTAAATATATATTTTTCTTTTTACGTTTTGAGTGTTTCTACGGAGGAATCGCAAGGAATTTATTTTCTTTACACTAGCGTTCTAATGCCTATGATTTAGTACCTGAGAATTTATTAATATCTTCTTTAGGTATTTTTGGTACTAAGTATTTAATGAAGCAAAAAAAAGACCTGTCTAAAACAGGTCTTTTTGAAGATCAGTCGCAAGTGTTTCCTTGTTTCCACTGCGGAGGATCTCAACTCCTCACATACGAAATTTAATTAAACTTATTGCTATGGGAATGATGGGTATTTGAGTTTTCCAACTGTCACATGTGTCAATTCTATAAAATTAAACTTTAAAAAGGCACCATACTTAAGCTAAGTCGAGTGCCTTTTAGCAACAGAACTATTGTGTGAGGGGTTGTTCTGTTAATTCTTTTCTACTCCAATACGATCTTTTTGTTACTAACACAATGCAAATTTATGCAACCAAGTCTTGATATCTATCTATTTGAGTAAGGATTTCAATGGCAGGTTTAAGCATATCTTTATAGTTCTTCCATCCACCAATTGATTTTGCATTGATTGGGGAACGAACTTGAACATTGCTTGCTGTTAAAACTGAGCGTGGATTTAGATGAGGTGTTAGATATGTTTTGTCCCACTTCCAATCTAACCAAGAGATTAAAGATTTAATTTCTTGATTAGGATTTCTGACTAATGAGTCATAATTTAAGTCATATATTTTTGATCTAAATCTATTCTTATATTTACTCATTATTTCCTCTTGATCTAAATAAACTCTTGTGCAATCAATTATGGAGGAAGAAAATTCACTTCCACTAGAAAAATGTGCTCGATAAATTGAAAGAATATTATCTAGAGGATGTCGATGGCAGTGAATAATTTTTGCATTTGGTATATGCCGGGCAATAATACCTGCGTATTGATAGTTATATAACCATTTATTAGTTGTGATATTCAATTTAGTCTTATTATTTACTTTTTCATCATATAATTTAGCAAGATTTGTTTCTTGTTTGGATTTATTCCACTGAAGGAATGATTCTTCTAGAATATTAACTTCACCTAGATCATATACATTATTACTCATACTAAGGATTGATTCCAATAATGTAGAACCACTTCTAAACATACCAACAATAAAAATACTCTCAGAAGAACTTTTGTATTCTTTTTTCGTAATTTCTTTTTTATAAGATTCAATAAGCAATTTTTTAGATTTATTGATAAAATTATCCGAGTTAGATGGATTAAAATTTAATTTAAGCTTATTTGCTAATTCAAGGTATTTAGAACTTTCTTCATAATTTTTTTCCTTATGAAGAATATTTGCTCTTGCAAAGTAAATATCAATTTGATCTTTTTCTAATTTATTTTTTAAGATATCTTTAGAAAAGAGTTGATTCTGCCATCTTTTATTTTCATTAGAATATTCAAGTAAAGATAGTAAATAGTATGCTTTTGCATCATCAGCATTAAGTTCAATTGCTTTACGAGTTGATAGTTCTGCCTCTTTTAATTTACCAAGATCTTTCAATATATTTCCTAGATTTGAATATGCTTCTGCGTAATTAGTTTTAAGTTCAATTGCTTTAAGAGTTGATAGTTCTGCTTCTTTTAATTTTCCAAGATCTTTTAAAATGATTCCAAGATTGCAATGTGCTTTTGCGAAATCATGCTTAAGTTCAATTGCTTTACGAGTCGATAGTTCTGCCTCTTTTAATTTGCCAAGATCTCTTAATATATTGCCTAGATTTAGATGAGCATCCGCGAAATTAGGATTGAGTTCAATTGCTTTACGAGTCGATAGTTCTGCCTCTTTTGATTTTCTAAGATCTCTCAAAATATTCCCTAAATTTGAATATGCTTCTGCGTAATTAGTTTTAAGTTTAATTGCTTTGCGAGTCAATAGCTCTGCCTCTTTTAATTTGCCCTGATTTTTTAATATGATTCCATAATTAGAAAATACTCTATAATCTATTAAACCTTTATTTATAATCTTTTTATAATATTTTTCTGCTTCTGAAATATTACCTTGAGCATGAAAGTTAAAAGCTTGATTAATTATTTTTTCTTTGTAGTTGTTAGATGGAGTATTCGTATTAATAGTACTATTCTTTATGATTTCTCCTGAATCAAATGGAACGTTGAAGATTTTTATTTCATTTTTTTTCTTATTTCTTTTCTTTTCTTGACCAGGTTTCTTGATCATTATTCCTCTGTTTAAATTAACTTACTGATTACTCTAATCTTTTAGTCTTACTAGAGTCTATAAAAATTTACTCCAATAATGATTCTATCTTTATTGCCTTTATAAAATACAGAGTGTTTTCTTCTTGCTGGGAAAATAACTATTAATCCATTATTGGGAAGAATTTCTTGATTTGGATTTTTGAGTTTTAAAATCCCTGGTTCGTCACAATCTTGATCGCCTACAGATACATAATATACTAACGAATACTTTTTATTTGCTAAATTTAAGCCTTTTACCTTATCTAATTTGTTCAAATGATCGTGACTTTTTAATCCACCTCCTGATCTAAATATTGTAAAGAAAGACTCGCTTATGAAGATATCTGATTTAACCGAATCTTTAGCGATACTAATTAATTTTTCTTCTGTAATTTTTATAATTGAATCATTTATTTCAAATAATTTGTAATCTGAACCTTTGGCATCTCCATAAGTTGGAGCCTGATATTTCTCTTGATCTCTAGCTTTTATTTTATATAAGCTATTAATAAGTTCTACTTCTATTGGCATATGCAAAATTAGGGGATTTGAGTTCAAAGTTGTTTCAGGAAGACTCAAGTTTTTTTGATTTGTTTGTAGGTCACTATTTTTAGTATCTTTTTCTTTATGAAAAATACGTAATAATATTTTGTTACCTAACTCTTCAGGGTCAATGGAATTTGCTTTTAATATGGAATTGAATGCTGAGTCAATATCTCCAATAAGATATTGACAGATACCTAGGTCTTTGTATGAGGATGCGCAATTAGGATTTAGTTTAATTGCTTTACGAATGGCGATTTCAGCGTCTTGCAATTTGCCAAGATCTCTAAATATGAGGCTTAGATTGGAATGTGCCTCTGCGAAATGAGGATTTAGTTCAATTGCTTTGCGAATGGCGATTTCAGCGTCTTGCAATTTGCCAAGATCTCTAAATATGAGGCTTAGATTGGAATGTGCCTCTGCGAAATGAGGATTTAGTTCAATTGCTTTCTGATATGCGATTTTAGCGTCTTGCAATTTGCCAAGATTTTTCAAAATGACTCCATAATTAGAAAAAACTCTGTGATCTTTGAATCCTTGATTGATGAAATTTTTATAATATTTTGCTGCTTCTGAAATATTTCCTTGTGCGTGAAACATAAATGCTTGATTAATTATTTTTTCTTTAGAAGGCTTGTCAGGATTATTAGCAGAAATAGTGATATTTTCTTTAACTTCTTTTAAGGAAAATGGAACTGTGAAGATTTTTTCTTTATCTATTTTCTCCTTTCTTTGTTCTTTATTCACGGATTCGTTGATCCTCGTCTGAACTACCTATTAAATCGATTTTAAACTATTTTAGCCATAAATTTATAGAACTATACGTAATATATATTTTGCCTATTAATTTTCTTTTGGGTCATCAAGGATTTAGAAGACAATTCATCAAGAATGCCTAACTTGTAAACAACTCTATTTACTCATTAGCCAATGATGAATGAATTACGTCTAAGAATTTATGAGCAGGTAATTAATCGCACGCCAGGTGGAAGAACTTCTATATTTAATAAAACTTGTGGAATTACTATATTTATCTCGATTTTTTTTGCAGTTATCGTTACTGAAAATTCAATTGATTATCAGTTTGGTGATCAGATAGATTTTTTGGACTGGATTATTGGTGCTTTATTTTGTGTTGAATATTGTTGTCGTTTATGGGTCGCACCTCTAGATAAGAAATTTGGAAAAGGTTTGAACGGGGTTTTGCGTTATATGCTCTCACCTATGGCAATTATTGATGTCATTGCAATCATTCCATCGTTTATAGGTGTTCGAGCAGAATTAAAAATTCTTAGAGTTATTCGTCTCTTAAGAATATTGAAAATCGGTAGAAGTGAAAAATTTAAGCAAAGCATCTTTCATTTCAATTATGCACTTCGATCAAAAAGTCAAGAGCTACAAATATCGACTTTTTATACAGTGTTACTTTTGTTGATTAGTAGTACTTGTATGTATCTTACTGAATCATCTATTCAACCAGAATTATTAGGGTCAATTCCAAGATGTCTCTGGTGGTCAATTACAACTGTTAGTGCTGTCGGTTATGGTGATTCAATACCAGTTACAGCGGTTGGGAAAACAATTGCATCGATAACTTCTCTTATGGGCATTGCTGCGATAGCAATACCTACTGGAATACTTGCCTCAGGATTTAGCGAATCCATTGGTGTAAAAAATGACACTCAGTTTCCTGGGGATACTTTATAAAAATGTTTTTCCAATCAAATAATGGAACATTATTTACCAAGGAAAAAGCCATAGATTTAATGGTTTCATTGAGTGCAACCGATTCCAACTCAGCAAAGAAATGGAAAGGTTTTTATAACTCTTTATCGATGGATGCATTAAAGGAAGAATGGGATGACTATTGGAAAACCTAATGCAATAAAGAAGGGGGCGAGATTTTGATCGCCCCCTTTGAGTCCAGCACTTGCCAAACTGAATTTTTTATCCTTGAGCTTCTAACTTGGATCTACGGAAGTGCTGTGACTCCTAAATAATTTTTAGCTTATCTGAACTCGAGAAGCATGAGAGGAAACACCTGTTTTACTAATGGCCCCATAATCTTTGAATTATTGAAAAATCATTTTTTATACCTCAATAGTCCATCTAGCCGTTGTCAAACTGCAAGCACTCATTATCAAAATCAGTATCATCGTTAGAAACAAAATCACACCAATCGTTTCCTTGGCTGGGAACTCCAAAAGATTTAGAAAATGTTTGCTTGAAATTTTCAATTGCGTATTTAAAAGGATTACCACAAGTCATGATTTTACCTCCCATAGATGTAAATAAAGCCCCTGATTATCATGTATGGCCTGGTTATTCGATATATAGAGATTCCATGAGAGGTGTTCTCTGTTTATAAAAGGAGTTATAAGATTCCTACTTAGAGTCAATGTTTTTTTTCTTTTTGATAGTGCTTTGATTCTTAATTTCTTTCTACTCCTTTGAATAAAAATATATATGATAAAAACCCTAAGGTATTTAATTCCTGATCAAGTGTTAATGCGATAAATGGCGGTCTTTAGAAAGATCTCTTATCTTCGATTTTTTTGTTTGAACTTTGTCTTCAACTAAGCCAATCAATTGTGGCGAGGGTTTGAAAAAGGCGTGATTATTTTAATAAGAGATAGTTCGATCCAATGTCATTTGAAGTTACTTACAACGGGGATATTCAATACATCAAAGTGTTTTACTCAACTGCAAAAACGAGGACAGGCAAATACTATGGCGAGTTTTACAAACAAATGGATGTACTAGCAAGTGATTTAAAACGCTTTAAACAGGAACTTGATGAAGACAGTGAAAAGGCAGCGAAGATTGCTAAAGATGCTGCTAATAAGGCACTTGCCGAAAGATTTGGTTCATTAAGATACGTAATTGATGAGCGTTACTGGGATGAGGATATGGTCATCAGCAAGATTCTTGATGATAGAAAAGAAGAGATGTTGGCACTCGCCCAGAAAACTTTTAATCATGAAGTTCTTCTTGAAGAGGACGGAGCAGAGGAATATAAAATACATTTGGATGAAGGAGGAATTGAAGTTGATGGTGAGAGTGTAGAGACATCGGTAATGGAGCTTTTTGACTCTGATGACTATCACAATTGGAATGAGGCAAAACTAGAAACATTGGAAAAACTTGATTGGTTTATTATTTGGTCGAGAACAGAGGCAGGAGAATTTAAGGCTGAAGGTGGACAGCATGATGGAAATTTTTCATTGAAGGAATTAAATATGAAAAATTGTTTGCTTACTTATAGAGATTTACCTCTTGTTGTTCCCTCTAATGGCACGGACATTTTTAGTAATGAACTTGAGATTCATTTTGTAGATGAAACTAAGGCATCCCTTAACATGAGTTAAGTTTAACTAGTAACATCCTTATTTTCTTTTCTCAACTAATCTTTAGTAATTAAATTCACAAATATACCTTATTTCACTGTTAATTACGTTACATTTTTTAGCTTTTAAAACTATATATGTAGTTATTTTTGTAATTTTTTCTTGAAAATCACAACGGTTAAGTATTCGTAAAATTTTTTATTTGTTATATATTTCAATATTAAAGATATAAATTGCTCGACTATGTTTATAAAGTTTATATCTGATAAGAAATATTTAGTATATATAGTTATCACTACTAAAAATAGTTATAGATTTAAAATGTCCCTTCTATAGATAACTCAGATAATGTCAATATAGAAAATTCGATGACATATGATTTTCTTCTGGCTTTGATTATTCACTACTAAAAATTCATATTTAAATATTTTAAAGAACTTGTTATTTAGACCAATTCATATTTTTTTTCAGTTCTTCTTCAAATTTGTTCGATACTCTTTCCATCACTTCTTGCCAGTCATGTCTTTGCTTTTGTCGGAATAATCTCATCGAGGGATACCAAAATGTACTTTCTCCTTCAGTGCCCCATCTCCATTCAGGCACATGCTTAAGGAGTATCCAGGTTGTTTTACCCATTGCTCCAGCTAAATGCGCAATTGAAGTATCAGAGGTAATAATTAAATCGCAGTTATCTATGATGGCCGCATTTTCTAGAAAATCCCAAGTAGAATCAACTTTCGCTTGGCATTCAACAAACATATTTTTGAATGAGCAATGATCTAATTGTTCTGAACCAAAGCCTTTTTGAAGTGATAGTAATTTTAACGTTTTCTTTTTGGCAAGAGTAGAGAATTTTTCTAATTGCAAAGACCGGCCTTTTAATATTGTTTTTTCAGCATTGGGATTGCCTTGCCAATTAATGCCAATAATTGGTCTTCTTTCTTTAGATAGAATATCTTCCCATTTCTTATAAAGATCTTCAGTTGAAGATATATATGGTTGAGATTTAATGGGATTTTTTGGATTGATTTTTAGATATCTTGGTAATGATAATAAAGGGAGCCATTGACCTTCTGAAACTTGATTAGCTTGCTCTGGTGTTAATGGGTTTGGATCAATATTTGATGCTTTGATCAATGAATGTAGTTTTTCTTGAGCACAAAAGGAAACATTAAAACCTTGCTCTCTAAGATAAGGGATATAGCGCATATATTGAAGCGTATCTCCTAACCCTTGCTCACTAATTATTAATAGCTTTTCATCTTTTGGGAGTTTGTTATTATCTACTTTGTTAATCTGTGGTTTTGAGTGAATAATTGTTTTTTTTTGGTGAAATCTAAATTCATAATTTTCCAGACCATTTTTATAGTCGCCGCGCAGTAGTTCAAGTACTGAAAGATTTGCAGATGCTTCAACATAATCAGGATTCAATTCAATTGCCTTGCGAAGTGATAATTCTGCTTCTTTTAAGTTGCCGATATCACTTAATACGTTTCCCAAATTGGAATGAGCCATTGCAAAATCAGGATTTAATTTAATTGCCTTACGAAGTGATAATTCTGCTTCTTTTAAGTTGCCGATATCACTTAATACGTTTCCCAGATTGGAATGAGCCATTGCAAAATCAGGATTTAATTTAATTGCCTTACGAAGTGATAATTCTGCTTCTTTTAAGTTGCCAAGATCTTTCAATATGATGCCCAGATTAGAATGTGCTTCTGCGGAATTAGGATTCAGTTCAATTGCTTTAAGAAATAATAATTCTGCTTCCTTTAACTTTCCTAGATTCTCTAATATGATGCCATAATTACAAAATATTCTTGTGTCTTTAAATCCTTGAGAAAGACAATATTGATAGTATTTTGATGCTTTCTTAATATTACCTTGTAGTTGTAATTTAATAGCTTGCTTAATGATTTGTTCTTTAGTAATTTTAGAAGGAAGTTTTCTACTATTAGTATTATTACTTTTAATTCCGCTTAAAGAATATGGAATTGGGAATGTGATTACTTCATTAATAGGTTTGTTCCCTTGCTCTTTCTTATCAGATTCCTTCATTTTTTATTTTATAAAAAGAAATAAGAAGTATTTACTTGAGAATGTTTATCTAATCATATAAATAGTATAAGTGGAATAATTTTCAATACTATAATAGCTATTTTTATTAATATGCCACAATGGTGACACCCCGCATTTGACTCGCTTATGCCTCGGAAAGGTCTCAAAAGTGTCTTTTATATTTTGCTGATGAGAGTTTTTATATAAATTAGCTGAGTTAGTAATTAGATTTGAGAAAGGTCATGCTATTTGATTATTCCTTTAGAATGATTTTTCTATAAAATTTTACTATAAGTAGAATTTAATTAATTCAATATATATATACTATTTTTTTTGCAATAGAAATACTTTTTTATTGATTTTTTAATCAAAAATCTTTTCATCTTTGATTAGTCAGGACTTTATCTTAGAAACTAATTGAGCGCATGCCTTTAAGTGATTTAGCTTTATCTTCGGAAACTATCTTTTGCTTTTAGGTAAAATGTTTTTATCCTCTTATAATACGTAGAGATGATTGGAAATAAACTTATTCATTAAGAACATACCAATCATCAACTCTTGATATATTTGTTAATTTTCTTTGATAACCTTTACTTGTTAATAAATTATAAATTTTTTCTCGCATAGGGGTAAAATTATGTTCACATGTAATCACATTAAATTTATATTTTTTAAAATCAAATACATTTAGAATTTCAAATTCACTACCTTCAGTATCTATAGATAAGTAATCTATAAATCTTGGTGCATTATTTTTTTCTAATAAATCTAATAATGAAATAGTTTTAACTTTATATCTATTTCCCTCCTTGTAAATATTTTTTCTGTTATCCGAAATACTATCTATTGTAGAATTTTGTTTATGTGAAAATGGTTCATTAAATATGATTTCTTCTCCTGATATTTTCCATACACATTTAGTTTCTATAATCACTGAACGGTTTTCTTTTAATTGCTCATAACAAGAGATACAGGGTTCAGCTAGTATGCCATTCCAATTAAAATATTTTTCTAATATATATGAATTAGAACCAGTTAAACCATCGTAAGAACCGAATTCTACGAAAAAGCCATTTTTTTTAAAATTCAATTCACTGAGAACAAATAGATCCTGTTTAAATTGTGATTTTGAGAGAGATAGATTTTTTAAACACTCTTCTTTATTTTTAGCATCAATATTCTGAATAAAACTTAAATTAATACCTTTATTCTTTTCTAACTCTCCTTCTTCTAATTTACCACACGCGTTTAATATTTTGCCAAGATTAGAATATCCCAAAGCAAAATCAGGATTGATTTCAATAGCTTTACGAGTAAATAATTCTGCAGCTTCTAAGTTGCCAAGATCTTTTAATATTGCTCCATAGTTAGAAAAAATTCGGTAATCTTTAAAACCTTTTTCTACAAAAAATTGATAATACTTTATTGCTTCTTGAATGTTTCCTTCTGAATGAAATTTAAATGCTTGATTAATTATTTCTTCTTTAGAATATTTGTAATGTCTATTAGTATCAAAAGAAAGATTTTGTTTGTTTTCTTCTAAAGCAAATGGAACTGTAAATATTTTTATTTCAGTGATTTTTTTTTTCAGTGGTTTATTTTTTCTAAAATCTTCCATTTGGTCTATTTTATTTTTAATTCTACTATAATTATTTTTTTATTTATAGTCCTTCTTAAATCTTTTGTTAAATTTATGAAACGACTATAATAAGGCTTTCTTTAACATTATATCTTCGGAATGAGATATTGAATACAAGTAGAAATTCTTTACCATGATTTAATCTTATTTACTTCATTGAGAAATATCCTAAGTTAATAATGTCTCTTTTCTATTTCATATATTAATTATATAAGATAAGGGTAGTAATTGAGATTCATGGGAATGACGCTTTTAAGATATAATTTTGAGAGCAATAATATTAACTACTAATCTGTTGTTATTATATTCAAGTATTATTCTTACATTTCATTATTTAGTTGTTCAGAGACTCTATTCATGACTTCATTCCAATTATGTCTTTCTTTCTGTCGAAATAATCTCATCGATGGATACCAAAAGCTACTGTCTCCTTCAAGTCCCCAAGTCCAATAAGGAATATCTCTTAAAAGAAGCCAAACTTTTTTTCCCATTCCTCCAGCTAAATGAGCTATTGAAGTGTCAGAAGTAATAATCAAATCACAGTTGGCAATAATGGCAGCATTCTCAAGAAAATCCCAAGTCGAATCTATCTCTGATTGACATCCCACAAATTGATACCTAAACGAGCAATTTTTTAACTGCTCTGAACCAAAACCTTTCTGTAGGGATACAAATTTTAAATTATTATTTCTTGAAAGAGTAGAGAAAAGTTCAAGACTTAATGATCTACCTCTTAGCATATTTTTTTCGACATCTGGATTACCTTGCCAATTTATACCAATAATTGTTTTTTTTTCTTGGGAAAGGGCATCTTTCCATTTTTTGACAAGTTTATTTGTTGGAAAAATATATGGTTTTGAAACAATTGAATTTCTTGGTGTAATTCCAAGGGATCGTGGTAATGACAAAAGGGGTATCACATCACAATCCAAAAAATGTTTTGCTTGATCTGGAGTTAATGGATTTGGATCTATCTCTGATGCTTTGATCAATGTATGTAGTTTTTTCTGCGCACAAAAAGAAATGTCAAAACCTTTATTTCTTAGATATGGTATGAAGCGCATGTATTGAAGCGTATCACCTAAACCTTGTTCAGTAACGACTAATGTCTTATTTTCTTTTTGTAGTTTTTTATTAGTAAGTTTTTTGATTTCTCTTTTGCAGTGTGGAATAATTGGCTTATTTGTCAAGAATCTATATTCATAGTTATCTAAACCAGATTGATAATTTCCTTTTAGTAGCTCTATTAATGAGAGATTAAAATAAGCATCTGCAAAGTTAGGTTTTAATGCAATAGCTTTTCGTAGTGATAATTCAGCATCATGTAGATTACCAAGATCTCTCAAGATGTTCCCAAGCTTGGAATAAGCATCTGCAAAGTCAGGTTTGAGTTCAATAGCTTTTCGTAGTGATAATTCAGCATCATCTAAGTTGCCAAGATCTCTCAAAATATTTCCAAGCTGGGTATAAGCTTCTGTATAATCAGGTTTAAGTTGAATCGCTTTGCGAGTAGCTAATTCTGCGTCATACAATTTCTCAAGATCTTTCAAGATGATGCCTAGATTGAAGTGAGCACTCGCTAAATCGGGTTTAAGTTGAATGGCTTTGCGAATAGCCAATTCTGCATCTTGTAAGTTGCCGATATCTATAAATATTCCTCCTAGATTGGAGTGCGCTATTGCGAAATCCGGTTTAAGTTGAATAGCTTTGCGAGTAGCTAATTTGGCTTCTTGTAAGTTGCCAAGATCTTTTAATATGCTTCCTAGATTGCAATAAGCTTCTGCGTAGTCAGGTTTAAGTTGAATAGCTTTGCGAGTAGCTAATTTGGCTTCTTGTAAGTTGCCAAGATCTTTTAGGATGCTTCCATAATTAGACAAAATTTTGTGATTACTAAAACCTTGATCAATGCAATATTGATAATATTTTTTTGCTTCTGAAATATTTCCTTGTGAATGCAACTTAAGAGCTTGATTAATTATTTGCTCTTTAGATGATATGGAGCTATTGGTAATAGAAGTATGATTTTCTTTAAAGCCTTCTAGAGCATATGGAATCGGAAAAGTTGTGACTGTACTCACTTGGTTCTTTCCTTGTTTGCTCCTATCAGATCCTTCCATTTATGTCTTTTCTTGTCATTGACTTCTAATATGTTACTACTAACTTTAATCTAATTTAAACACTCTCTAATATTCTTTGTTGAACTCATATAGCTGTCAGGAATAGTAGGCATATATTATTTCTTTATACAGAGATACAAATCAAGTATCAAAATAATTTTTGATGACCATGATACATCTGCATTGACAGTATCAGAAAGATAATGCCGAATTGATTTAATTATTTGCTTATATATGTCTTCTATACTTTAAATGCTCTAATTTGCACAAAATTTTTAGAAAAGAGATTTGTTATTATTAAGAATATTGTATGGTGACAATTTTTTAGGATTTTTAATTGCAATGTCTATATTTTAGAGTCAATGTATCTTATACAAAAAATTTTTAGTAAAGAGGAAAGAAAAATTCTTATGGTGTCATCGATACTAATTGATATCAAACTAGAAAAGAAATGGAAAGTTTTCTAAATGAATTATCAGACAATTACTCAGAAGAATAGTGGGATGAGCATTCGAAAGACTGAGTGCATCAAATCAACCAAATTAGTTAATTGGAGTATTATTGAAATTATGGATGAAACTTGGTTGAAAGAACTTAATAAAAGAAATCTCGCTACGGAAGGAGAAGGGAGTTCTAAATTGAAGTTTGCAACTGTCTTTGTGTCTTCATCTGTTTTAAATAAATTAAGTCAAGAAGAACAAGCTAAATTTGAAATGACTGAGTTCCAACGAGCAACGAATGAAATTGAGCATTGGGCTAGAGTGGAGGAAGTATGTGAGTTTTTTGGTTTGGAAGACCCAGAGTTGGCAGGTGATATTTACTTAAGAAGTTTTAAAAGTTTGACTAGAGAGGAGGAGTGTCGATGGTTGGATTTAAGAGATGTTAGTGATGATATACCTGATGGCTTTGGTGTCAAAGTTGATTGGCGTTAAAAATAAGCCAATGCATCAAGAAGGGATTTGGAATTGAGTTTAGAAGAAGATTCTATAAGTTGAGCTAGAAGTAATATGCACGCACCAACTTAACCTTTCAATATGTTGTTCAATCCTTATTAATATTCGTGTATTGAGTGACTAACTTTGAAAAAGTTTTAGATTTTCTATATCCTTTTTTTAGATCTAATTGACAAAATTATATTTGAAAAACTTATTTAAAATTTTTATTTCCTAAAAATAAAATACAATATTTAGAATTAAATCTTAGACATTTTATCAGAAAATAATATCAAATATGTAAGTTGATGTGATTAAATTTGACAACCTAAATCAATTGATTCACTTCTTTAAAGAAGTGTTTTTATTAGCCACCATTACAATATCGAACTGCATTAGAGAAGGTTTTACCACTTAATTGAACTTCTTCAACACATTCGTTGAAAATATTTGATTCTTTTTTTAAAGAGCAAAAACTGAATGCAATTGCCGAAAGAGCAACAGCAGAAATAACATTAGAGCCAAGTTGAATAATTCCATAAGCAAACATTGCTTTTCTTTTCTCACCACACTGTTTTTTGTCTTTGTTGTTTTCGTTAGTCATTCAATAAATGTTGAAATAACTAATTTAGTGGATTTATTGGGAAATTGGTTTCAAATATTTTGTAGAAAAAACCGTTAGATCAAAAGTTTTTTGCTTTTCTTTAATAATTAATTGAGATAAAAACAAAATTATTAATGGCTTGTCGAGTTTTTTTTGAGATAAACAACTAGTTTTTACTTGATTCATTAGATCAATATCCTAATTCTTAGCAAATCAGTTTCTTGATTGTCATAAGTGCCATGTGACAGAAATCATTTAGAAAAGCACCCAACTTTTTACAAGATGGATGCTTTTTTTAACAGAACGATTGTGTGAGGAGTTGTCCTGTTGATTCATTTTTACTTATTTGATGACTCTTTGTCACTAGTAAAAAACAAAATGACTTGGATTCCACTAATTACAAGTTTTTCATCTTTCTAGATTTTTTTAGTCTTCTGCATTTTCAAATTGCTTTGCTAACCTAAACCCTTTTCGAATGATTAAATATATTCCATATAAACCAGCAATTAAGGGAAGAACAATTAAAGGGTTTGGACTGTAGTTTGAATAATCTTTTACGCCATCAACATATTCGATACCTGAGCATTTCAAAAATAGAAAACT
Organism: Prochlorococcus marinus XMU1408; assembly: GCF_003208055.1. Classification (NCBI taxonomy): domain Bacteria; kingdom Bacillati; phylum Cyanobacteriota; class Cyanophyceae; order Synechococcales; family Prochlorococcaceae; genus Prochlorococcus; species Prochlorococcus marinus. Next base: position 57,149 of record NZ_QJUE01000001.1, on the reverse strand, counting down.
TGTAAATATAATCCCCCAGCCAATAATTGAGAGAATACCTCCTTTTTTATCACCCTCATAAAATCTATCTAAACCCCATCCCCAACCGATAGCAAGGATAATTCCTCTAGTGACTGCATTTTTCTCTTGCTTGCGTAGCATTGAATTGATTTGAATATGTTCGCAACGAACATAACTGAATTATTGTTCTTATGCAAAAACTGTTTGAATAAGATACTTAATTAATGTAAGAATTTGAATATTTTCTTTACTATCTAAGAGATCAGTAGAATCTAATTCAGAGAAATAGCATCAAAATTGAAACCTAAGAGCAGAAGCGACAATCAGAAAAAATAAGATCATCTGTTTTTTGCCCTTTATTTTGAATAACTTGATCATTTCTTAGTTCACGAATCCTATTTAGGGGTGGTCTGGTACACAAAAAAAAGATAACTTGGTTCAACAGCTGATTACTTTTGACAGTTGCACCACAGACTGATTCGCAGTTAAGTCGACGCCTGCAGAAAGATAGTATTACTATCTCAGGGAAGGTAGTTTATATTAATCCTTTTCTTTATTGGCGACGCTTCGATAACAATACTGATAGATGGTTAAGAGAACCTGGTCAGTTGGGAGAAGAGCAAATTCATCTTAATAGAGCTCGTTTTTATCCTGAAGTTGATTGGACTTTTCTTAAAGATGAAGAGCGTATTATTAAAGATGCAGCTGTTGAAATGTTTTTGAAAACGCTTGAATTAATTGGGACTTTTCACCCTGATCTGAATGCAGGACAATTACTAGAAGTCGAGAGAAAGATGGCTATAACTAAAAAAAGATCTTTTGAACGTTGGGTAGAGAAATCTTTTAGAAAGAAAATTAATCTCGCTTCAAGAGAGCGTAATAGGTTTGCTAGAGAACGTTTTGTAAGAGGTTGGCAAGAATGGTTAACGCTCGACACCACTCATCAAGCCTTTCTTCCATTTGCGGCAATAATTGTGATGTCGATATTTGGTGGTTGGTCTATTGGCATTTCAAATAATAGTTGTACTCCTTACTTTCCAACGTCAGAAACAAGTATCCTGAAGTAGCTTTTGCAAGGCCATTATGGCTAAAGATCACTTAAGAGAGTTGCATTTATTTGCAATGGAGACTGCCTTGCCTTTTGGTATGGGTATGCTTAACAAAGCTAAAACTGGTGGATTGAAGACAATAGTCAATGTATTTAGATCAGATGATCCAATTTCAGAATTTCAGGTTCATGGAGAAAGTTCTGCGAAGACAGTAAGGGACAAAATTGATCAAATTATTCCTGGTCTAGGTCATCCAATTGTCTCAGTTGATGTGACTGTTGAAGAAACTCATCCTGATTGTGACATTAATGATCAAGATTCTTTAGTTTCAATTTTAAGAAGAATTGATAGTCAATTAGATGAATTAAGTGATCATCTTTCAATGACTCAAAAACATAGATGATAAAAAAATATTTTGAATTTTAGAAATGAAGAAAAAGGAAAAATTCTATTTAAGTTCTAAAAAGCATGTAGGTGCTTTTAATCAACCTCTAGTTTTCTTTTTGTTTATTTGTTTTGTTTTTTCAATAACTGGCTTTCGTCTTTTTTGGATACAAATAATTAATGGCTCTTACTATAAAAAACTTTCAGAAGAAAATAGAATTAAGCTAATTGCTAATCCACCAATAAGAGGAAGATTATTAGATCGTAATGGAAAGGTTCTAGCGGATAATAAATTATTTTATTCTTTATCAGTTCAACCTAGACTTATAACTAATAGTGAATGGATTGATTTAAGAAGGTCTTTATCTGATTTGTTAAATGTTTCTACTAAGAAATTAGAGATTGCTTTTAATAGAAATAATTTAGATACTCCGTATAAAAAAATATTATTAACTGATTTATCTGAGGAGCAAGTAGTTAGGTTTAAAGAACAAGAAAATAATTTATATGGTGCTCAGATAGATATTGATTTAATTAGAAATTATCCTTATAAGTCACTAGCAGCTCATGCTTTGGGTTATACCCAGTTGATAACTCAAAAAGAGTTTTCTAAACTTTCAGAACAAGGGTATAAATTATCTGATCGAATTGGAAGAAAAGGTATAGAAGCTGCTTTTGAATCTGAATTGAGAGGTAAATGGGGAGGCGAAATGCTGGAGATCGACGCAATAGGTACAGTTCAGCGTAGTTTAGGGTTGAAATTACCCAGAGCTGGAAAGGATATAAGGTTAACTCTTGATTTAGATCTGCAACGTACTGCAGAAAAAGTATTATCTGACAAAGTTGGTGGAGCAATAGTAGCGCTTGATCCACGTACAGGTGCAATTAGAGCAATTGCGAGTCAACCTACTTTTGACCTTAATTTTTTTTCTCAACCTTTTACAAGTTTTCAATATGACAGCTTATTTTTGTCAAAGAAGGATCCTCTTTTGAGTAGAGCATTTAATGCATACGATCCAGGGAGTACATGGAAGCCTGTAACTGCTATAGCAGGTATGGAAAGTGGTAAAGTTCCTGCCAGTAGAAAATTGAATACGGTTCCTTGTATTACATATGGTAGCCATTGTTTTCCAGAATATAATAGAAGAGGTTTTGGTTGGATTGGATATGAAGATGCACTTAGAGTATCTAGTAATACATTTTTTTATCAGGTTGGAGTCTGGGCTGGATCAAATGCTTTGTATGATGCTGCAATCAAACTTGGCTTCGATAATTACACAGGTATAGAAACTATTTTTGATGAGAATAAGGGTTTAGTTGGGAATAAGGAATGGGCTGCTGAAGGTCGTGGTTGGGGTAAACCTGGAGAAACCCCTTGGATTGTAGAGGATCTGGCTAGCGCCTCTATTGGTCAATCGGTTGTTCAAGTTACTCCATTACAATTGGCACGTGCATATGCAGTATTTGCCAATGGTGGCTATCTAATAACTCCTCATTTAGTTGATGCTAAAAAAAATTGGAGATCTGAAAAATATTTACAGAAGGTAGATATTAAAGATTCAACATTAGATACAATTCGTCGAGGTCTTCGAAAAGTAGTAACTAATGGTACTGGTATAGGAATAAATTTAGACACCTCTGTTCTTCCTCCTGTTGCCGGCAAAACAGGAACGGCTGAAGATAGTAGTGGAGGGGCTGATCATGCATGGTTTGCTGGCTTTGCACCTTATGATTCTGGAGAAATAGTTATTGTTGCTTTTGCTCAGAATACTCCTGGTGGCGGTTCAGTTCATGCTTTACCCATGGCAAGAAAAATATTAGAGACATGGTATGAGCAAAAATCTAATGATGAGTGAATTAGAACTAAAGATTAGAATGATTAAGTTTTAGTAATTGATTTAGAATTGCGTTGATTGACTTATCCTCAGCAATTTTTTGTTTATTCGTAGCTAATTGACGACCTAAGACTAAAGCTCCAAGATGGGTTAATTGAACTCTCATCGAAAGTAATAATTCCATACACCCTCCTCCGGAAAAACTTGCAATTGCAATTGGACGCTCGTTAAATAAACTGCGAAAATCTGTTCCTTGTACAGAAAGCCAAGCTATTGCATTTGTAAGAATTGGAGGAATTGAGCCGTTATATTCTGGCGCACAAATGACCCAGTGAGAGTGGCTCTCCATTTGAGTATTAATCGATTTAAGATTTTCTGGTGCTTTATCTTTTGAATTATGACGTGGATTAAATATAGGTAAATCATTTTTGGATTCCGTCAAATCAAGTAATTCACATGAGTAATTTAGTTCTTTGCATGCAACTAGAAATCTTTTGGCTAGTTTGAGATTTTCACCATTACTAGCAGCTATAACAAGAAGCTTTTTATTAGACATTGTGAATCAAAAGGGAAGAGTGAATGGATGATGTCGTTTTTGTAATGGATCTAGTAGTTCGCTCCGGTTTTTCGATGATGAACTGCTGTTACTCCATCTTTTTTAATGACTTTTCCATGTTTAATCTCAGCATATATCAGCCAATGATCCCCACACTCCATTCGTTGACTAACTGTACCCTCCAGCCAAGCTAAAGCTTCGTTTAATAAAGGCTGATTGCTTGGACTTAATTTAATTTCTAGATCGTTAAATCTATTATCTCCAGGTTTGAATGATTGGAGAAATTGTTTAAGGAGGCTTTGGTGATTGTTTTGCTCTAAAATGTTTAGAGCAAAGTTATCTCCTGTATGAAGTAAGTTTTCTACAGCTCTTTCTTTAGCGACTGCAATCGTAATACCAGGAGGAGAAAAGCTTGCTTGACTAACCCAACTTGCAACCATAGCTCCGCTAATAAGATTATCTTCATCTCCTTTTTGAGCAGTCAATATACATAGTGATCCGACGACTCTTCCGAGTGCATTAATTGTTGGATCACTTTTACTTGTATTTAAACCTACATTAGCCTTTCTTTGTTGCCGTAATTTTGCATTAATTAATTGCTTACCAAATTGAATACCTGTTTCTTCAAGTTTTTTAATCATTAAAGGATCAGGACTAAATTTGATTTTTATAGGTTCGAATCCAAATTTAAAGCCTCCATCTTTTAACTTTTTTTCAAGTAAATCAAGAGCTTCCCCACTCCATCCATAACTTCCAAATACTCCAGCCGGCTTTCCTCTATCTCCCTCAGCCAAAAGAGAGCCAAGTGCTGAAACAATCGGGGTAGGTGCATGTCCTCCTAACGTTGGCGATCCAATTAAATATCCATCTGCTTTACGAATTTCAGTGACTAAGTTATCTGATGCGGTGAATTCACAATTAATAATCTTAACTTTGACCCCTGTTTTACTAATTCCCCTAGCAATGGCATCAGCAATAGCAGCAGTATTTCCATATGCACTTGCAAACAATAGAGCAACTCTTAAGTTGCTGTATTTTTGGCTTTCTCCCCAGCTTTGGTAGTTGTTTAATAAACTCCTCCAACTACCGCTGATTGCAGGTCCATGTCCGGGTACTATCGTATCAATCTCGAAGTCTTCAAATTTTTCGATAATGCTATTGACTTGGGTAGACATTGGTGCCATTAGACAATCGAAGTAATGTCTTCTCTCTTCTTCCGTGCTACTGCTGTTTAATTCAGCCCATTTTTCTTCATAAACATGTGCACCGAACAATTTATCACTCATCAATAAACCAGTTTGCTTCTCAAAAACAATTAGTCCACCAGGCCAGCGAGCTGTTGGCGCGGGAATGAACGTAACCTCAAAATTACTTTCGAGTGACAGAGTTTCTAATTGTTTAATGATTTGTATATTTGGAAGAACTTCAACTGTCTCCAATGCTTTTTTAGGATTTGTATTTTGCGAGGGTTTTCGTAAATTCCAAATCTCTTTGAATAATTTTGCACCTGGATTAGAACAAATAACCGTTAAATTTTTATATTTCACATTCATTCTTTTCACAAAAGCTACTTTATTGGGATTGATATGACCCATGACTAACTTTATTGCAGACGAATCACTGCTAATTAATGTCTCAAACTCGTCTAGAAATTCTTTTTCAAATGTTAAACCAGGAGGGTGAATTAAAATATAATCTTGTGATTTAGAATGTTCATCTTCAGAAGGCTTAAATAAAAAAGAATTAGTGCAACTACCTTTTTCAAGAGAATATTCAACTTCAAATCTTGTTCTTTTTGGGTTTAGGCTTCTTAAGCAAATGAAGTTTTCCTCAATAGGAATCTGAATGGTTTTTTTTATGAAAGTATTTAAATTTAGCGAAGAAATATTTTCTACTGTCATTATTAATAATTACTACCAACTCTTCTGTGATGAACAGCTGTTTTACTTTGAGTATTAGATAAATTACCTTTTTCAACTAATGAATAAATTATCCAATGATCTGTTGTCTCCATTCTTTGAATAACTTTACATGAAAGGAACGCTAACGCATCAGATAGAACTGGTCCTCCAGCTGCAAGATCATTCATTAATTCAACTCCTTCAAATCGATTAGCACCTGGTGGAAAACGTTTTAAAAAGTGTCTGAAGAGGTGCAAATAGTTATTTTCTTGAAGGATATTGAGAACAAAACGATCATTGACTTGTAATAGTGATTCAATGGCTCTATCTTTAGCCACTGCTACGGTTATTCCAGGCGGTTCAAAACTTGCTTGACTAACCCAACTTGCAACCATCGCACCGTCTCGACTATCCGGGCCTTCACTATCTTTCGCTGTAACAATGTATAGTCCACCGCTTATGCAACCGAGTGCTTTATTTAAGTCTCCATCAAGGCTTTTAGTGGCAGCTAAATTTTTCTTTCTAGTAAGAATTTGACCTAAATCTGTACCAGCTTCTTCAAATTGTTGATAAACACTTTTGTTTGGTTCGTCACGAACTCGAAGTGGTTTAAAAGCTTCTTTTTGTCCGAGCTTTCTTAATTGGTTGGTAATAAAGTCAATAGGCTCTTCATTTCCGCCATAGGAGTCATAAGTCGCTACCCACTGCTTTTGTTTTAAGGATGCAAGTAGGGTTCCAATATTGCTTTGTAATTCTGAATCAGATTTGATGGGCCAAGTTGGTACAACGACTGCACTTGCGTCACTAATCAAAGCACTTAACTCTTGAGTGTCTGAAGCAATAAGATCAACTAATTGGACTGGAGCATTTGCCTTGCCTATGCCATGAGCAATTGCTTGACTAAGCCGATCACAAAAACCATATTGGCTGAGATAGCAAACCACAGCGTAATTTTCGCCTGTACTTCTTTGCTTACTCCATTCTCTGTAATGATTCAGCCATAACTGCGTATTAAAATTAAGGATTGGTCCATGTCCAACACCAATAGTATTGATAGTTGGCAATGCATCAATTTTTTTTAATGCCTGAACTACACTGCGGGCATTAGGACCCATGAGGCAGTCGTAATAAAATCGAAAATCTTCATTTAATAAGCTTGGATTTTCGTCATACAATTTTTCTGAGCAATAATGCAAACCAAACGCATCACAAGTATATAAAACTTGTGTTCCATGATCAAAAGAAAAAATAGTATCGGGCCAGTGCAGGTTTGGTGCACTAATAAATTCAATTTTATGCTCGATTTCGCTGATTGAATTAATTTCTAAATTGAGTTCCTCTCCACTTTTGACTGCTCGTGACTTAAAAGGTTGATGAATTTGATCTTCTAGGAATTTTATAGCTACTTTAGATGCGACGATTTCAATATTTGGATTTAATTCAATTAAGTATTTTATGAGTCCTGAATGATCCGGCTCCGTATGACTGACTATTAAATAATCAATTTCTGTTGGATTGATTTCTTGTCTTAGTTTTTCAAACCAAATATCTTTAAACTTTAAATGACTTGTATCTATAAGAGCAGTTTTTTTGCCTCTTATTAAAAAGCTATTATATGTTGTCCCATTTCGAAGGCCGAATTCAATATCAAATCTGCTTCGATCCCAATCCAATGACCTTAAAGTGTGAGTATCTGCAGCAATTTGTTCATATTGCAGTGAAAGCTTAGGAGTATCACTTTTCTGATTTGCTAAAGCTGTCGATTCAGTAAAAATCATGTTCCTAAAGCCATTAATTAGAGAAAGCCTGAAGGCTGCAATAAATCAGGTTGCTAAGTGAAAATACCTAGTTCATTTCAACCATAATAGGATATTGAGGTTTGTAAGTGTGATACTGCTTCCCGTAAATAGTATTTGTTTGCAATAAGCCAGTTTATCGAATGATTTTTTTGAATATTTTGTCTTTAGAAGTCTCACGGGTTTCCATTTTGTTATTGTTTAGGGTGAGTTGAGCACATTTGACGTTTTTGTGATTGTTTTCAAAAACCTTTTTAGAGATAATTTTTAGGTATGCAAAAAAATTTTTCCTCCTCAATGAATCCTCCATTCCTTTCGGGAGATGAGATAAGAGAAGCATTTATAAATTTTTTTACCCAACATAATCATAAGAAACTTGCAAGTTCTTCATTGATTCCAGATGATCCAACAGTTTTATTGACAATTGCGGGGATGTTACCTTTTAAACCTATCTTTTTAGGATTAAAAGAGTCTTCTACTCCGAGAGCAACATCCAGTCAAAAATGTATAAGAACAAATGATATTGAAAATGTAGGGAAAACGGCGAGGCATCATACTTTTTTTGAGATGCTAGGTAATTTTTCTTTTGGTGACTATTTTAAAAAAGAGGCAATTCAATGGGCCTGGGAATTAACTACTGAGGTTTTTCGACTAAATCCACAGAATATAGTTATTAGTGTTTTTGAAGAAGACTCAGAAGCAGAGAAAATATGGAAAGAGGTTGTAGGGGTTGATGCAAAAAGAATTATCAGAATGGGTGCCTCTGATAATTTTTGGTCATCTGGTGCTACAGGACCTTGTGGTCCGTGTTCGGAACTTTATTTTGATTTTAAACCGGAATTAGGAAGTGATGGAATAGATCTTGAAGATGATAGTAGATTTATAGAATTTTATAATTTGGTTTTTATGCAATACAACCGGGACTTAAAGGGCAATCTTGAACCATTGGCGAATTGTCATATTGATACAGGAATGGGCTTAGAAAGAATGGCTCAAATCTTGCAAAAAAAATCTAACAATTACGAAACGGATCTTATTTTTCCTCTCATTGAAGCAGCTGCTTTATTAGCTCAAATTACTTATAAAAATACAAATAAAAAAAATAAAACATCATTAAAAATTATTGGAGATCATTGCAGAGCTGTCACTCATTTAATTTGTGATGGTGTAAGTGCTAGTAATCTAGGGCGAGGCTATATTCTTCGTCGTCTCATACGGCGTATGATTCGACATGGTCGACTGGTAGGTATTAATCAGCCGTTTTTACCACAGCTGGCTGAAGTTGCTATTGAGTTGATGAAAAATGCTTATCCTCAATTACTTGAGAAAAAGAAAATTATTCTTAATGAGTTAAAAATAGAAGAATCTCGTTTCCTTGAAACGCTTGAACGGGGAGAGAAACTTTTGGCAGAGATAACAGCTCATGAATGTGATCTTATCTCTGGTGCGCAGGCATTTGAGCTTTATGATACTTATGGTTTTCCTTTGGAATTAACAGAAGAGATCGCGAATGAAAAAGGTATTTCTGTTGATATTAATGGTTTTGAGAAGGAGATGGCAAAGCAACGCAAACGTGCAAAAGATGCTTCTGTCAGTATTGATTTAACTGAAGAAGGTTCAATTGAAAGAGAAATTTCTTTATTTGATGAAACAAGATTTGAGGGCTATGACAATTTAGAAACCACTTCAACTGTGATAGGCATCTTTAAAAATAATGAATTAGTAAAACAAGCTATTCAGGGTGATTTAGTCAAGATTATTGTTAATAAAACGCCTTTTTATGCTGAGTCAGGTGGCCAAATCGGAGATAAAGGCTTAATAACATCTCAAGATCTTGAGGTGTCTATAGACAATGTTCGAAAAAAGAAGAATATTTTTATTCATTCCGGAATTGTTAGTACCGGAGTTCTAAAAGTTAACTCATCTGTTCAGATGAATGTTACTCCATCTTTTCGTCAACGAACTACATCAAATCACACCGCTACACATCTATTACAATCAGCTTTGAAGTTATTGATTGACTCAAGTGTAAGTCAAAGAGGCTCGTTAGTTTCAAATGATCGATTGAGATTTGATTTTAATGCTCCAAAACCTTTGACAATAAAAGAACTTGAAGATATGGAAGTACGAATAAATCAATGGATTACTGAAGATCATCCAATTCAAATTAAAACAATGCCAATTAAGGAGGCTATGGCTGCTGGTGCTTTGGCAATGTTTGGTGAGAAATATGGCGATGTGGTACGTGTTGTGGATGTTCCAGGTGTTTCTATGGAGTTATGTGGAGGAACCCATGTCACTCGCACGTCACAACTAGGTACGTTTAAGATTATTAATGAGACAGGTATAGCTTCTGGTATCAGACGAATAGAGGCCATAGCTGGTCCATCAGTTTTAGATTATTTTAATGAACGTGATTTGGTAGTTAAGGAGTTAAGTAAATCATTCAAAGTTCAATCATATGAAATTGTTGAGAGAGTCTCATCTCTTCAACAGGAATTGAAAGATAAAACAAAAGAACTCATCAAAGTAAAAAATGAACTCGCTTTGGCAAAAGCATTGGGTTTGGCGAGTTATGCAAAATCTGTTGGTAAGAGTAAATTATTAATTAGACGTTTAGATGGAGTTGACGGATCTGGATTGCAATCTGCGGCTTCAAGTTTAATAGATCATTTAGGCAAGTATTCTGCTGTTGTTTTTGGAGGTATTCCAAATCAGGAGATCGATACTAAATTAGTTTTTGTTGTTGCATTTTCTCCTGATTTAGTCTCAGATGGTTTACATGCAGGCAAATTTATAAGTGGGGTTGCAAAAATGTGCGGCGGCGGCGGCGGCGGTCGCCCAAATTTTGCTCAAGCAGGTGGTAGTCAACCTCAATCGTTGGATCTAGCTTTAGAAAAAGCTAATGAAGATTTGACTCAACAATTGTCTTGATTTAGCTCTGTAGGTAAGTGCTTTGGCGGAGGCTGGCTTCTACATGTTCTATTAATTTTTGCGCATCATGGATTTTCAGATGCCCGCCTTGAATAGCTAATTCGCTTGATTTTCGTAATCGCTCTAATAATATTTCTGGATCATGTTCCAAATATTCAAGAACATTTGATTTTGTATTCCCACGAATGACATGCTCAACTTTATATTTCCCTTTTTCTGAAAATCTTATATGCACTGCATTAGTACTCCCAAATAAATTATGTAGATTTCCCATTACTTCTTGATAGGCGCCACCTAAGAAAAGACCAATTAGATATTTTTCGTTTTGATTAAATTCATGAAGAGGTAGCAAATTTTTAATTTTTCCATTATCAATAAATTGGTCAAGCTTTCCATCTGAATCGCATGTTAAATCCGCAAAGTGACCAAGTTTGTTGGGTTCTTTGTTAAGCCGATGGATTGGCATAATTGGAAAAACTTGATCAATGGCCCAAGTGTCTGGAGCCGATCTAAATACGGAAAGATTTGCGTAATACGTTACGGCTAAGCTTTCACTTAATTTCTTTAGTTCTTTAGGTAGAAGTATATTTTTTGGTAATTGATTAACTATTGTTTTTGCACAGGCCCATGTCAACTGCTCAGCTTTTGAACGTTCAACTAAATCTAAATAACCTAGTCGAAAAGCCGCTAGTGCATCTGCTTTAAATTTAAGAGAATCATTCCATGCTTCTTGTAGTTTGGCTAAATCTTCTTCTTGCTTAAGTTCTAGAGAATTTAGATGGACTAATGTTTCACGTAAATTTCTGACAGAGAGACATTCTTTTTCATCTTCTTTAGGAATGTCAGAAGGCAACGAATTTTTGCCTAATATATTGAAGATTAAGATTGAGAAATGACTAGCAATAGCTCTCCCACTCTCTGTAATTAAAGTAGGTAGTGGTATCTTTTTTGATTCACAACATTCTTTAATTGTTGCTACTACATCATTTGCATAATTTTGAAGTGAATAGTTAGTAGATGCTATTGAGGCAGTTTGACTTCCATCGTAATCAATTCCTAAACCACCTCCAACATCTAAGTATCCCATAGGTGCCCCAAGATTAATTAATTCGGCATAAATGTGTCCTGCTTCTTGTAAGGCATCTTTTAAAACACTTATATCGTTAATTTGACTCCCTAGATGAAAATGTAAAAGCTTTAATTCATTGAGAAGATTTGCTTCTTTTAATCTTTTGATTGCTTTCAATATTTCTGGAATTGACAGTCCAAATTTCGACTTGTCACCAATCGAGCTACTCCATCTTCCACTGCTTTGACTTGATAGTTTGGCTCGTATTCCTATGAGTGGAGATGCTCCCAGTAAATTACTAGATTTGATTATAAGATCAACATCACTTGCTTGTTCTATAACTACTATAGGTTGACGTCCAAGCTGACGTGCTAAAATAGCTGTTTCAATATAACGTTGATCTTTATAGCCATTACATATTAGTAAAGCTTTAGGATCTTCTAGGATTGATAAAGCAATTAGTAACTCTGGTTTGCTTCCAGCTTCTAAGCCAAAATTCCATTTGGAACCACAGGTGATTAATTCTTCAACTACGTGACGCTGTTGATTACATTTGATTGGAAATACACCTTGGTATTTTCCTTGATATTGATAGTGATTAATTGCTTTTTCAAAAGCTTTATGTAAGTTTTTTAAGCAGTCTTCGAGAATATCGTCAAATCTTATTAAGAGAGGAAATTTTAGTTTTCGACTTTCGAGTTCATCTAAAAGTTCCATCAAATCATAAGATTTATTTTTGGAACCTTTAGGACAAATACTAATATTCCCTTTTTCATTGATTGTGAAATAACCCTTTCCCCATCGTTCAATCCCATAGAGGTCTGAGCTATTTTGGATAGTCCAAGAGAGAGATTGATTAGTATTTTTCACAGCCATTTATGCAATAACAAAGTTGCCAAGTTTTGATCAGTCATGATTAATACAATTAAATCTAAGAACAGTTTTATTAAGTGTCATGTTTTACTTGCCAAGAGGGCAGTTTTAGGAAGACTATGGCTTCATATTATTGAATATTGCAATGACTTTGGAAAGAACCTTTGTTGCCATCAAGCCAGATGGTGTGCAAAGAGGTTTAATAGCTGAGATTCTTGGTCGTTTTGAAACTAAAGGTTTTAAATTAGTTGGGCTAAAACAACTAACACCAAGCCAAGAACTTGCTGAAAAACACTATGGTGTTCACAAAGATCGTCCTTTCTTTTCAGGTTTAGTTGATTTCATAACAAGTGGACCAGTTGTAGCGATGGTTTGGGAGGGTGAAGGTGTTATTGCAAGTGCGAGAAAATTGATTGGAGCAACAAAGCCTCTTGAGGCAGAACCAGGAACTATTAGAGGTGATTTAGCGGTAGATATTGGTCGTAATGTCATTCATGGCTCTGATGGTTCTGATACTGCAGTTTTTGAAATTAACTTATGGTTCCAGGAAAATGAACTTGTGGTTTGGACTCCATCAGATCAAGCATGGAGAGTTGAATAAATAAAGTTGAATTTCATAATCTTTTTATAAGTGGTTTTTAAATCTATCCCATCTGAATTGGGTCAAAAAACTACTTTCCTCATTGCTTAAAGGGGTCGAGCAAATTGCTTTTCCAATTAATTCTGATGTTATTGCTGCTAGTAGAACTCCATTGCGATGATGCCCAGTAGCAAGCCAGAGTCCACTGATTTTTGACATTCCTAGTAATGGTCCTTCGTCGGGGGTACATGGACGAAACCCCCACCATCTCTCCATGTGAGGTAGTTGATTAAGTTCAGGAATAAGAGATTGAATGCCTTTTTGTAGATCGCTTTGTCCTTTTGGAGTGAGACCTTTCTGGAAGCCTGCCTCACGCTCACTTGTTGCCCCTACGATTATTAGACCATCATCTCTTGGAACTAGGTAAATTCCAGGTCCAAAAACAATTCTTTTCAGAATCTGTTTTGGACCCTGAATAGATAGCATCTGGCCTTTAACCGGGAAAATAGGGAGTGTTTTAAAAATTTGTTTGCTCCAGGCTCCGCAGCAGAGCACTGCTTCTTCACTTTTTAAATGATTGATATTTCCATTAATGTCTTTAATTTTGACTCCATTAAACTTCTGTGAATCTCTCAGGATTTCAATCACTTCAACTCCTTCTTGAAAGTGAACACCTAATTCAACACATGCTTTTTCAAGTGCTCTCATTAAAAGTCTTCTATTATCGATTTGACCGTCTTGCCTAAAAAGTAAACCTAATTTCCATTTTTCTGAAAGTCCTGGAACTTCTTTAAGGAGCTCATTTCTTTTTAGCTTTTCACCAAATTTATATGTTGGGTATGATTCACAGTCTTGATGGCTTTCAAATGGGACAACAATTCCGCAAGTTTTGAGACCACATGACATTTTGCTATTTGTTTCAATACTTTCTATCCATGTAGGATGTCTTTGAAGACTATGTTGACCAAGATTTAAAAGATTACCTTGAAGACCTTCAGCGTGCGGGGCTAGCATTCCAGCAGCAACAAACCCAGCTGCTTCACGTCTGCTTCTACTTAAAACTTCTACGCGTTTGCCTCTTTGAGCAAGTTCATGGGCTATTGCAAGACCCATTAACCCTCCCCCGAGGATTAACAATGGTTTTTCATTTAAGACACCCATTGCTTGGATTTGGAAAATGTTATTTTCAATGTTTTAGATTACGTTAGCTTCCATGTCTGAGCTTTTCTTTCATAAGATTCATATATCTAGGTCAAATTAATGTCAGAATCAAATGTTTCTTGGGAAGTAGTAATCGGATTAGAGACGCATGTACAGTTAGGGACTAAGAGCAAAATATTTACTAGTGCATCAACAAATTTTGGTGATGATCCGAATACTCATATCGATCCAGTGGTTTGTGGATTACCAGGTACTTTGCCAGTTTTAAATAAAAAGGTTCTGGAATATGCAGTAAAAGCAGCGATGGCTTTGAACTTAAATATTGCCTCTCATAGTAAATTTGATAGAAAGCAATATTTTTATCCAGACTTACCAAAAAATTATCAAATATCTCAGTTTGATGAACCTATTGCAGAAGATGGTTGGATAGAGGTAGAAGTAGCTGAAAAAGGGAAAGAAACTTATGTCAAAAAAATAGGTATTGAAAGACTACATATGGAAGAGGATGCTGGAAAACTTGTTCACGCAGGTAGTGATCAATTATCAGGGTCCACCCATTCTCTGGTTGATTACAATAGGGCAGGCGTAGCACTTGCTGAAATAGTTAGTAAACCTGATTTAAGAACAGGTAGAGAGGCTGCGGAATATGCAGCTGAAATTAGAAGAATAATGCGTTATTTGGGAGTATCTGATGGGAATATGCAGGAGGGTTCTTTGCGATGTGATGTAAATATTTCAGTAAGACCAACTGTTGATGATCCATTTGGCACAAAAGTAGAAATAAAAAATATGAATTCATTTTCAGCTATTCAGAAAGCTTGTGAATATGAAATTAAGAGGCAAATTAAAGCTTATGAATCTGGAGAAGAAGTAAAACAAGAAACGAGGTTATGGGATGAGGGTAAGCAATTGACTAAAAGCATGAGATCAAAAGAGGGCAGTAGCGATTATCGTTATTTCCCTGATCCTGATCTAGGTCCCATAGAAGTAAGTAATGATTTAAAAGAAAAATGGCGTTCTGAACTACCGGAATTGCCAGCGGCAAAAAGAAATAGGTATTCTAAAGAACTTGGTCTTTCTATTTATGATTCAAGAGTTTTGACTGATGAATCTTCAATGGCTATATTTTTTGAAAAAGTTGTTGATGAAGGCGCGGCACCAAAATCTTCTGCAAACTGGATAACTGGAGATATAGCAGCTTATCTTAATTCTAATAGATTATCTTTTGATCAAATATGTTTACAACCAAAAGAATTAGCAGAAATGTTAAATATGATTGATGACGGAGAAATAAGCGGGAAAATTGCCAAAGATCTATTACCTGAATTATTAAGTCAAGGTGGTTCTCCAAAGAAATTAGTTAAAGAACGTGGTTTGGGGATGATTGCTGATCCGAAAGTTATCGAGGAAATTGTTGAGAAATTAATTCTTAATCATCCTAATGAGGTTGAGTCTTTTAGGTCAGGGAAGAAGAAACTTTTAGGCTTTTTTGTTGGTCAATTAATGAAGGAAACAAAAGGGAAAGCTGATCCAAAACTTGCTAATGAAATTTTAAATAAAAAATTACAAGCTTAGGAATTATATAAATTATTTAATTCTTCTTTCCATGATTCATCATCTGTAGAATTAGTAATCGTAAAATCTGCAAATTGTTTTTTAAAACAGCTATCCCATTGTGCATTAATTCTTTGCTTTGCCTCATTAATACTTATGCCATTTCTTTTTTGAAGACGCTCAATCTGCTTTTCTTTAGAACAATCTATGTACAAAATTTCACTACATAAATGTGTATAGTTTTGTTCAAATAGTAGAGGAATAATTAATACTATTATTGAATTTGATTTGAATTTCTCTAAATCTTCTTCGATTCTTTTATTTACAAATGGATGGATTATTTCCTCTAGCCAATCTTTTTCATAATTATTTTGAAAAATTATTTGAGCTAATGCTTTACGATCAATAACTTGATGATTTTTGGTTGAATTTAAAATTATTTTATTTCCATATCTTAATAAGACTTGTTTTGATATTTCGCTTTCAGGCTTCAATGCTTCATGAGCATATAAATCAGCATCTAAAATAGGCCATTGTTTAGTTTGAAAAAGAAAATCACCAATAACCGTTTTTCCACTAGCAATACCTCCAGTGATACCTATTCTTCTTTGCTTGCCTGTCCATCTAAGACAAAAGTTGTTTGTTTGTTTTTTGTCAGTCATTAATATTGATAGTAAGTCAAAAAAGCCTTTCTGAATTTGAGTCTTATGGAATCTTCTATATGGTCTCCAATTTCTGGTGGTATTTCCAGCCCTGATGGTTTTTTAGCAGCCGGTATTTCAGCAGGGTTAAAACCTTCTGCAAAGAAAGATCTTGCTTTGCTTTATGCTCCTGAAGGTTCTTGTTGCAGTGGTACATTTACTAAATCTGTGGCTCGCGCTTATTGCGTTGATCTATGCATTGATCGACTTAAAGTTTCGAAAGGAAAAATACGTGCTGTAGTAATTAATTCTGGACACGCAAATGCTTGTACAGGTGGTAGAGGGAAAATTGATAGTGAAATAATCACACATGAAATTGCTAAACGTATGGGCTTATCTGATGTAGAAGTTTTGATTTGTTCTACTGGCGTCATTGGTGAGCCAATACCATTAGAGAGAGTGAATAGTCATTTAGATCTTTTGATCAAGAGCTTAGAGAAGAATGTATACCTGGATGCGGCAAATGCAATCCTTACAACAGATCTTAAGGTGAAGCAAATTGCATATGAAGCAGTTCTTGGAGGAAGACGAATTTGTATCGGAGGTATGGCTAAAGGTTCAGGTATGATTCATCCATCAATGGCAACAATGTTGAGTTATATAACATGTGATGTTGGTGTTGATCAGGAATTATGGTCTGACATGATTAAGCGAGTTGCTAATTCATCTTTTAATGCAATCACAGTTGATGGTGATACAAGTACTAATGATACTTTTCTAGCTTTCTCTTCCGGAAGACAATTAGATCAAAGATTTTTATCAACTCTTGAAGAGGGATTACATTTGACTGCCCAATACTTGGCTAAATCAATTGCGAGGGATGGCGAAGGTGCTAATTGTTTGCTGGAGATTAAAGTTGACGGTGCTCAATCTGATTTAGATGCTCACTTAAAAGCTCGCACTATCGCTTCATCCTCATTAGTTAAAACCGCAGTTCATGGTTCAGATCCTAATTGGGGAAGAATTATCGCTGCACTTGGATGTGCGGGTGAACATTTTAACTTGTCTGATGTCACATTATGGATTGGACCGTATGAAATATTTGCTAATGGAGTACCTCTAGATTTTGATAGACAAATAGTTAGCAATTTTATGAAAGCAAGATTACAAGGAAAATATTTGATGGATGATCTTATAAGTATTAGATTAAGGATAGGTATTGGGAAAGGTTCTGCTACTGCTTGGGGTTGTGATTTATCTGATCAATATGTTCGCATTAATGCCGACTACACGACCTAGATTTTGCGACTACCAAAAAGTATTGCAAAAGAGTATTTCTAAACCCTCAGTCATAGCAACGGGTTTTATCTTTAAATATGGCACGTAAAACCCATTCATACCAATGGATTAGGAGGGAAATTAAACTCAATGATACTTTTGTAGAGAAGTCACCAAGAGACAAAAGATATGGTCAATAAGTTGAGTGTTTATATTACTGTACTTTTAAGGTAGGGACCTGAAGGTTTTAAAGATGAAAGGTTTTGGAGATCAGCATAAATCTAAAAAGAAACGCAATAAGAAAACCAAACCTTCTAAAGAACAAATAATCAATCAAGCATTTAAGTTTCATTCACAGGGAAATGTTTCAGAAGCAACAAAATATTATCAACAGTTCATAAGTCAAGGATTCAAAGATCACAGGGTTTTTTCTAATTATGGAGTCATATTAAAAAATCTTGGCAACTTAAAAGACGCAGAATTGTTATACCGCAAAGCAATTGAACTTAATACTGATTACGTAGAAGCACATTCCAATCTAGGAAACGTATTGAAAGATCTTGGCAAATTAAAAGAGGCAGAATTATCCTACCGCAAAGCAATTGAACTCAATCCTGATTACGCACAGGCGCATTCCAATCTAGGAAATATATTGAAAGATCTTGGCAAATTAAAAGAAGCAGAATTATCCTACCGCAAAGCAATTGAACTCAATCCTGATTTCACAGATGCTCATTACAATCTGGGAGTCATATTGAGAGATATTGGCAAATTAAAAGAAGCAGAATTATCCTACCGCAAAGCAATTGAACTTAATCCTAATTACGCACAGGCGCATTCCAATCTAGGAAATATATTGAAAGATCTTGGCAAATTAAAAGAAGCAGAATTATCCTACCGCAAAGCAATTGAACTCAATCCTGATTTTGCAAATGCTCATTACAATCTGGGAAACATATTGAATGAGCTTGGCGATCAAGTAGGAGCATTTGATTCTTATCTTAAAACAATTAATATCAATCCAAAAAATTCTAATATTTACTCCTCAATTACTAGATTTATAAAAGAATCAGACATATCTCAGTTAAAGAAAGCAAAATTAAAAGATATATTAAATCTTTTGCTAGAGAGAAATGATGTAACTCATAAAGAATTATTTAATGCATTTAACTTTTTATATAGCAATAAAATAATTAGTAATCTAGAAAAAATAGATTTAGATTTTTCTAAAATAGAAATGCTTGTAAATGAAAAAGTCATCATTAATGCACTTAAAAAGATAACTTTTAGGGATATTAGATTGGAGAAATTACTAACCAATGTTAGAAAATATATATGCGATAGGATTGCCGAGAGTAAAGAAGAAATAAGTTTCTCTCAATTACAATTTATTATTGCCTTAGGAGAACAATGCTTTCTTAATGAATATGTTTACTCATTAACAGAAGAAGAAAATATATGTATTAATACAATAATCAATAAATGTAAAAATGGGGAAGTAAGTGAAACAAATATTTCAATTTTATCTTGTTATTTGCCACTGTATAAACTTCTTACTCAAATACCATCTTTAAAATCTTTTAATTCTTCTCATCAAAGTTTTAAAGAACTAATAAAATTACAAATAATAGAACCTTTGAAAGAAGTTGAATTATCCCAAAATATCAAAAAATTAGGGTCCTTTAATGAAAATATTTCTCAAAAAGTAAAATCTCAATATGAAAAAAATCCATATCCTAGATGGAGATATGGAAGTCATAAAGAAAGTCAAAAGTCATCTATTAATCAAGCAATTAATAGTGAAATCAAACCCAACTACATCAATAAAAATGAAGGTGAGGAGCAATTAAAAATCCTCATTGCTGGATGTGGTACAGGTAATCAAATCTTACAAACACAGAGGTATAATAACGCTCAAATCACAGCTATAGATTTAAGTTTATCTAGTTTATCTTATGCTCAAAGGAAGATAAATGAACTTGGAATTGATAATGTTGAACTAATTGAGATGGATCTCTTAGAAGTAAATTTATTAGAGGAACAATTTGATATTATTGAATGTGGAGGTGTTTTACACCATATGGATAATCCTTCAAAAGGGTTGAGAGAATTATTGGATAGTTTGAAAAATAACGGTTTTCTTAAATTGGGTTTATATAGCGAACTAGCAAGACAAGATATTATTGCAGCAAGAGAGTACATAACCACTAAGAATCTTCAACCAAATGAAGAAGAGATCAAAAATTTGAGAGAAGATGTTTTTTCTGGCAAAATTGAACAAATAACTAATCTTCGGAATTGGGGTAATTTTTATACGATGTCAGAATGTCGTGATCTATGCTTTCACGCACAAGAACATAGATTCACAATTAACCAATTACAAGATATTCTCAGTTCTAATAAATTAAAGTTTCTGGGATTCTTACTGCCACAACCCGTTAAATCTCTTTATCAGCAATGTTTCCCAGAAGATAAAAAACAAATCAATTTACAAAACTGGGCAAAGTTTGAAGAAAAACATCCCAACACGTTCGCAGGAATGTATCAGTTCTGGGTATCAAAATTATAAACTCACTACGTTCAAAACATTTCAGATTTTGAGTTTGTAGAAAAAACCATCTTTCTAGGATTTCTCCATAGAGAAGATAAAAAGAAATCACGTAAAACCGACCCATCACAACCCTAGTTATATCGGCATCATTTTTCTCATGTAAAATCTACGTAAAACTATATCAATCAAGTTATCACTAAAAAATAGACGTTTCCGCTACTCCCACTCTATAGTTCCTGGAGGTTTGCTTGTTATATCCAAAACAACTCTATTAACTCCCTCGACTTCATTAACTATACGGTTAGAAATTTTTTCTAAAACTTCATATGGCAAGCGAGACCAATCAGCCGTCATTCCATCTTCGCTTGAAACGCATCGAAGCACAATAGGCCATGCATAGGTTCTTTGATCTCCCATTACTCCAACCGAGTAAACAGGAAGCAAGACAGCAAACGCTTGCCAAATATCGTGATACAAGCCAGCATTGTTAACCTCTTCTCGGACAATTAAATCGGCATCTCTTAAACAATTTAATTTTTCATGAGTAACCTCACCTAAAATCCTTATAGCCAATCCTGGACCTGGAAATGGATGTCTCCGAACAATCTCATCTGGTAATCCAAGAGATTTACCAACTTTCCTAACTTCATCTTTAAATAAACGTCTCAAAGGTTCTACCAATTTAAATTGTAAATCTTTTGGTAAACCTCCAACATTATGATGACTTTTGATTTTAACCGCTATTCTTTCTCCTGTTTTTGGATCAATATTAGTTCCAGCACTTTCAATTACATCAGGATAAAGCGTCCCCTGAGCTAAGTAATCAAATGGACCTAAACGAAGACTTTCCTCTTCAAAAACTCTAATAAATTCTCGCCCAATAATTTTACGCTTTTGCTCAGGATCTATTACTCCTTTTAATTTCGAAATAAATCTTTCTCTAGCATTTATGTATTCAACATTGATATTGAACTTTTCATCAAAAAATGACATAAGAAATTCCGGCTCACCCTTTCTCATAAAACCTTGATCAATAAACATGCATGTCAATTGATTTCCAATTGCTTTATTTAATAGAAATGCAAGAGTTGATGAATCAACTCCACCTGATAAAGCCAATAAAACTTTTTTGTCTCCTACTTGTTGCTGTACTTGAGTAACAGCCTCATCTATAAATAAATTTGTAGTCCAATCAGGCTCACATGAACAAATATGATATACAAAATTTCTTATTAAAACCATTCCTTGAGTAGAATGAACAACTTCAGGATGAAATTGAACTCCATAAAAACTCTTTTCATGTAATGCAATAGCCGCTTCTGAAGTATTAGAAGTATGGGCTAATCTGACAAATCCTTGTGGTAATTTTTTAACTGAATCTCCATGACTCATCCACATAGTAGATCCACTCATAACATTAGTTAATAGGGCTGTTGGATCATCAACCTCTAACGGTGCTTTTCCATATTCCGCTTTTCCCGTGGCAGGTTTCACAGAGCCTCCTAATTGATGCACCATTAATTGCATTCCATAACAAACTCCAAGAACAGGAATACCTAAATTGAACAGCTCTGGATCACAAAATGGAGCACCATCTTCATAAACAGACCCAGGTCCCCCGCTTAGAATTATTCCTTTAGGCTTCAGAGCAGATAATTGCTGAGCAGTTGTTGTGTAACTCATAACTAATGAGTAAACCTCTGTTTCTCTGATCCTGCGAGCAATTAATTCGGAGTATTGAGAGCCAAAGTCGAGAATAACGATTGCTGGATTTCGTTTTTCCTTTGAAATCATTGAAGTCATATTAACCTGATGAATCCTTGTAAAACATTCTTATCAAATAGACTAATTAAGAGAATAGGAATATGCCGATCACTTAAGAATTAACCCTAAAGAATTAATTTGTTTTAAACCTTGTAACCCAGCCCAACGAATTTGTCTTTTACGATCAAATAAAACAGTTCCTATTTCAATGGCAGAAAACAAATATCGATTCACATATTTCAAGCTTTTAATTTCAATTTCTTTTGCCATCCTTCCCCAAATCAAAGCAACCTCCTCTGGATGATTTAACTCAAGTGCTAATAAAGCATTTTCCACTGAACTTGATTTACTAATTAATTCAATCAAATCAAAAGAAATACCTTCTCTAACAGCAAGTGAAGTGAGTATTTCAAGTCTTCCATCTGCAAGATGATGATGGGTATGAAAAACACCGCCAGATAATTTTACCAATTTGCCATGATAGCCAAATAATAAAAGTTTCTTCACACCATTTTCTGCAGCAGCAACAAGAAGAGGGCCTAACCAATTACCGGTTTTAATAATTTGCCCAGCTGGAAGTCCAAATTTTAGTGCTAAATCCATTCCATTTTCACCAATAACAAATGTCAAACATCCATCAAATGAGGCTTTAGAACATTTGTGATGCAAAATCTCTATACAATTTTTCAACTGTTCAGGAGAAGCACTAATTTGAACCTCAGCCTGTGTACCAATAAGTGATAATCCATCAACAACTCCAAAAGCTTTATTACTGGTCTTTAAAGCACGATCTTTGCCTTCAGGTAATACAACTTCCACTGTGATTGAAGAGTCTTTGGGTAATAAGGGATAAAGATTTATACATAACAAATCAAGCGCAAATTTTGATATACATGGCAGACCAGATGATTCAAATTTGCCTACTCCATATCCTGCATGGAAATCCAGCCACTCAGGAAAGCCATTTTCAACTATCTTTCCAGAGGGTTTATTAGCTTTATTGAATTTAATATACGCCCATATTTCTAACCCTCTTGTTACATCAAGAGATAAACCTGACTGGCAATGACTAACGGCTAATGATCTCTCACCATTATCAAGCAATGCAGAGGAACAGATAGGCACCTCAATTGACCCTTGTTTATTTGGCAAATAAATTTTCTCAATATCTTTAAATTTATTCCCAAGGAGCGTGTTCATTGCAGACTTCGCAGCCGCAACTACCCACACAGGAAGAGTAAATTCATTCAAATCATTCGAAGAGCTGACGATAGAAGAAATTCCCTAAATAATTTTTTAAAATAATAATAATCTAGAACTAAATAAGTACATGCAAGACAAACTCAATCTAATGATTCCTGGACCAACGCCAGTACCAGAAAACGTTTTGAGTTGTATGAGTAAACATCCTATCGGTCATAGGAGTGGAGAGTTTCAAGAAATTGTTCAAAAAACAACTAAGCAACTTCAATGGCTCCACCAAACAACTGCGGACGTTCTAACAATTACTGGGAGTGGGACTGCTGCAATGGAGGCTGGAATAATAAATACACTAAGCAAAGGTGATCAAGTCATATGTGGAGATAATGGGAAATTTGGAGAAAGATGGGTAAAAGTTGCCAAAGCATATGGGCTAAATGTAAAAGTCGTAAAAAGTGATTGGGGCCAGCCTTTAGATCCTAATGAATTTAAAATGATTCTCGAAGAAGACACTGAAAAGAAAATTAAAGCTGTAATTTTGACTCACTCAGAAACTTCAACAGGAGTAATTAATGATCTCAAAGAAATTAATAGCGCAGTAAAAAGTCATAGTAGAGCCATTACTATCGCTGATTGTGTAACAAGCCTTGGTGCATGTAATATTCCAATGGACGAATGGGGAATTGATGTAATAGCTTCCGGCTCTCAAAAAGGTTATATGATTCCACCAGGCCTAAGTTTTGTTGCTATGAGCAAAAGAGCTTGGGAAGCCAATGCTTCATCAGATTTACCAAAATTTTATTTAGATTTAAAACAATATTTAAAAGCAATAAATAAAAATAGTAATCCATTTACTCCTGCCATAAATTTATATTTTGCGTTAGAAGCATCATTAACAATGATGCAAAAAGAAGGATTAAATAATATTTTTACACGTCACGCTCGTCATCAAAAAGCAACACAAGAAGGAATAAAAGCAATGGGTTTGAAATTATTTACAAAAGAAGGTTATGGAAGCCCAGCAATAACAGCTGTTCAGCCTGAGCATGTAGATGCAGAAACTATAAGAAAATCAATAAAAAATGATTTCGATATACTCCTTGCTGGAGGACAAGATCACTTAAAAGGAAAAATCTTTAGAATTGGACATTTAGGATTTGTTAATGATAGAGATATTATTAGTGTAATCTCAGCTTTAGAGTGCAGTTTAGATAAAATTGGTAAACTCAAGGCTCCGATAGGTAAAGGACTGGCTAAATCAATTTCTGTACTAAATAACTAATAATAAATACCTAATTAAAAGTAAGTTATATCTGTTTATGATTTTTGCGTACCAAATCGAGTAAATAAAATAAAGTTTTTAAATTTATCTAGATTATCCTAGATAAAAAGAAATGAATATTTTAATGCAATTGATAGGATATTTATCTAGTTTTAATTAAATGAAGGACCTGAGGCCCAACTCGTCCAGCCATTCTCTCTTTATCAAGTGCTTTTAAAATTAATGCAGCGCATGATTGTAAATTTCCTTCATCAGCATGCTCTGAAGCATTTTTAAAAAAACAAACTGCATCTTTTAAAAACTCTTGTTTCTTTACTTGTACTGCATTCATTATTAAATTTGTAAATACAAAAAATTTCGTTAATTACTATATCAAAAAATAGTTATTTTAGTCATATAAAAAAGTCAAGCGAAATCAAAAGTAAACAAATTAATTCGTCAATTCTAAAATGGGATTTTTTATACAGTCAAAAATCATGCTAATAGGTTTTAAAAAAGAACTACTAATTCGAACTAGAGCTAGACAGAAGAAAAAAAAATAGATAATTTAAAATCGATAATTCTCTTAAAATCATGCCAATTGAGATAAAGCGAAACTTCTTACCAATTTCAATAATTTGTTTATTATGTGGTACTACTTTAGGAACAAAAACTAACGCAGCAGTAACAAACGGAGCAGATATATATTGTTTTATGAGAAATGGTGGTAATACACATGAGCCAAGCTGGCAAGCAGCCTATCAATTTATTAAAAGTAAAAAACAAGGCTTGTTCAAAACTTCACCTAAACAAGCTGCCTCATTTATTGTTGAAGAAGTAGTTCAAGATCCAATAAAATATGAAGACTGCATTAATTATTTAGGAGATCTATATACAGGTGACTCAACACCGATAACAATAAGCAATGACGATAAATTAAAAGATGACAAAAGTATAGAAAAAACACCTAAAGGAATGAATTTAGATCGTTATAATTATTAATTAAGAACATTGAATCAATGAGAGAAAAGGATCAAAAAAATAAAATAATCTTGTAAAAATCAAAAATGCAATTTTCGATACATTGACTAATGCCTTTATCAAGGCAGAATTCATGCAGATAATTAAAACGTATGCACAACAGGGATGCGGTTTTCTTAGAAGATCTATGCCCAAAGTTAAGTGACCGAAGATGGCGTAGGTCATTGCATGAGTTCACTGGTAAAAGCTGTATATATTGTGGGAAAAATTCAGAATCAATTGATCACGTTTTACCAAGAAGTAAAGGTGGATTAAGCATCACTGAAAATTGTGTACCTGCTTGCCTTTCATGCAATGGAAGCAAAACAGACAATGATGCTTTTGAATGGTATAGAAAACAACGTTTTTACGATCCAAGACGTTCAATGGCCATAAGAGCATGGACTGAAGGAGATATTCGTTTGGCTCTTCGACTTCTAAAATGGGCTCAACCAAAAAATAATGAAAGTCTAAAAAAGTCGAAACAACGTTTAAATGAAGATTATTCTTGGCAACCAGCTTAAAGTTTTACCAAACTTGGCACGCTGCATAAGAATTATATTTTTCACATATAGAAGATAAATTAGTTGGTTTCTCAGGAACAAAAACTAAACACAATAAAAAGCAAATAGAAGCAATTAAAGGTTTTATCAAGTCATGGTTTCTCTTTTTTACATATAATTTTTTATCGTTCCTTAATCTGCTAGGTCCATTGATGGAATTCAGACTAGGCTTTAAATAAGAAGCACTCATTACCAAATAATCAACATAATACATTTGTACTAATGATTCATGATATTGTCAAGCGATTGGCTTGCATGCCGCCTCAATCGAAATTAATCATTTTTGGAGGCGGGTATAGCGGACAAAGAATCGCAAGTGTAGGCAGACTATTAGGAGCAAAAGTTTTATGTAGCAGAAGAAAAAAAGATAGTACAGGTGCCGATTTCGTATTTAATAGCGATAACGAATTGTCTAATGAAATTCTCGAAGGCGCAACACATGTCTTAAGTTGTATACCTCCTTTAATGAATGGCAAAGATCCCGTACTCAACAAAGTTAAGAGTAAATTATTAAATTCAAAAACTATAGAATGGGTTGGATACCTTTCCACAACGGGGGTATATGGAAACACAAAAGGAGCATGGGTAAACGAAGCAACTTCTCCTAATCCCCAGCAAGAACGAAGTGTACGTAGATTTTCCTGTGAACAAGAATGGTTAGAAACCAAGCTTCCTATTCAAATACTTAGATTGCCGGGTATTTATGGACCTGGAAGGTCTGCATTTGAAAGCCTTTTGAATGGCACACTAAAAATGATCGATAAGCCCGATCAAGTTTTTTCAAGAATTCATGTCGATGATATTGCTGGAGCTGTCTTTTTTTTAATTAATTTATATTCTCAAGGAAATAATCCATCCGTTGTGAACATTGCTGACAACTTACCGACAAGTAATCTCGAGGTAAATACTTTCGCAGCAAAATTAGCTAAACAATCTCTACCATCAACATTACCTTTTGAAATTGCAAAAAAAACAATGAGTCCAATGGCGCTATCTTTTTGGCAAGAAAATCGGAAAATTGATAACAAGTTATTATGTAAAAAACTTGGATATTCTCTTCTTTACCCTGATTTTAAATCTGGCCTGAAAAATTGTTATTCAAAATTAAAAGTTAATAATTAATCTATGTTTTTTAGATTATCTTTAATCATTATTATATTAAAAATTCATGTAATTCTAATGAATTATCTAAGTCTATTAAATTGTATGCAATATAATAAAAAGCTTACTACTGTTTATAACGAAATAACCATTAGCAATTCATTTAATTAAGCTAAAAAAATTGACATCACAAAAACACATAGCAAAATGAAAAATTTCAACGTATCTAACAATAATAAAAATACTCTAGCTATTTCATTAGGCGATCCTGCGGGTATAGGAACTGAAATCATTTTAAAAGCCCTTGCTTCAGATAACTTAAACAAAAATATAAATCCTTTGCTTATTGGTTGCAAAAATCATATTTATCAAACTTATTCAAATTTAATTAATCATGGAATATGTAATATATCTGACCCAACTAATCTTGATATTATTGATATCCCTTTAGAGAAAAAAATTATTCCAGGAATAGTTGATGAAAATTCAGGATCAGCAAGTTTTAAATGGCTTTTTAATGCAACTAATATTGTTTTAGAAGGAAAAGCTAACGCTCTAGTAACAGCACCTATTTCAAAAATCGCGTGGCATAAAGCAGGTCATAAATTTGCAGGACAAACTGAATTATTAGGTAAATTATCTAATAAAAAAACATCTATGCTATTTACAGCTGTATCACCAAACAATGGTTGGAGATTTAATACTTTATTAGCCACAACACATATACCTATTAATAAAGTAAATAATAATTTAACCAAAGAATTAATCAAATTCAAATTAGATACATTATTAAACTTCTGTCGTAAGTTTAAAGAGAGACCATTAATACAAATAGCTGGATTAAATCCACATGCGGGAGAAGAAGGAAAAATTGGAATGGAAGAACAAAACTTAATTATTCCTACCATTGATGAATGGAAATTAGACAATCCAAATGTACATATTAATGGACCCATACCTCCGGATACTTGCTGGATTAAAGCAGCAGATGCATGGAATTACGATTCAAAAGAAAATAATGCTCCTGATGGAATACTTGCTTTATATCACGATCAAGGTCTTATACCTGTAAAGCTTATTGCCTTTGATCAAGCTGTTAATACAACTCTTGGACTGCCTTTTGTGAGAACATCACCTGATCATGGCACAGCTCTTGATATTGCAGATAAATTCATAGCAAGAGATAAAAGTATGATTGCCGCAATTAATAATGCCTGGATCCTTTCTCAATAAGGAGCAAATCTTATCCAGTTTTTAATCTCATTAAAACCTGGCCAAACTCAACTGGAGTTCCATTTTCAACAAGAATTTCAACCACTTCACCACTGACCTCAGATTCTAGTTCATTCATTAATTTCATTGCTTCAAGAATACAAACAGCTTGGCCAACACTGATTCTTGATCCAATATCTACGAAAGGAGGCTCTTCAGGACCTGGTGCCCGGTAAAAGGTCCCAACCATAGGAGCAGTTACTTCAACCAAGTCAGAGCGTGATCCTGGGACTGAAGGAGGAGGAGTGCTTGGTGCCGCAGAAGCCTCGATTTTTCGCTGAGGGAGTGGTGGATCAATCTCCTCTGTTGTAATTTTCTTTGGAGATGCTATTGATTCGGAAGGAAGCCCAAGATTACGTTTAACTTCCAGGCAAAAATCCTCTCCCTCAAGTCGAAACTCTTGAATATCGCTCTCAGCTAGAGTTGCCAACAAGCGATGAAGCTCTTCATGATCAAGATTCATAGTCATTGTGTTTCTCGGCCTAGATAACTGTCATTTCGAGTATCTACTCGAATTTTCTCACCAATTGAAATAAATAAAGGGACCATAACTTGAGCTCCTGTTTCCAAGATTGCAGGCTTTGTACCTCCCGAAGCAGTGTCACCTTTGACGCCAGGATCAGTTTCTTTTATTTCTAAAACAACTGAGTTGGGCAATTCAACCTCAAGAGGTTTTTCATTCCAAGACACTACATTAACCTCCATCCCTTCCTTTAGATATTTTTTGCTTTCTCCAATTTGTTTTGCAGTTAAGCGTGTTTCTTCATAAGAAGTCATATCCATAAAAACAAAATCATCACCATCCATATATGTGTGTTGCAACTTTGATTTCTCTAAAAGAGCTTGTGGAACCATTTCACCAGCTCTAAAAGTTTTTTCAACAACATTTCCGCTTACTACCGCTTTTAATTTAGTCCTGACAAACGCAGAACCCTTCCCAGGCTTGACATGTAGAAATTCAACAACACGCCAAACTGCACCGTCTAACTCGATCGTCGTGCCAGTGCGAAAGTCGTTACTTGAAATCATTCACACAAAAGATACCAATCGATCATAAGTCTGTGCCAAAGTCATGCAAAACATAGAATCAACATGGCAAAAAAGATTTGCATTCTTGCCTTGATAACAATCCTATTTTCTTTGAGTTCTCCATGGGTTGACCCTGCTATTGCAAGCCTTCCAAATGGTAATCGACAAAAAGATCCATATGCAATCTTAAGAAATTCTTTACCGATCGACCAGAAAGAATTACGTGAATTACAAAACAAACTTGAGGATACCAGCGACGATCTTCGTGGGAGTAGATGGTCAGCCATCAGCAAAGCCACCTCACGCAGTCAATTCTTGGTCAGCAACAGAAAAAATCAAATTCTTGACTCAATTCCTGAAGAAAATAAGGAAAAAGCAATGAATCTTCTTACAAATTTAAAAGAAGATCTTGAGGAATTAAACCAAATAGCAAACGAAAAAAATAAACTCTCATTTCTTGAAATCAGGCAACAAAGTTTAAAGAAAATTGATGATTTAGAATCTCTTTTAATTACTAATAAGTTTACGTATGAAATACCTAGTGAATATGACAATTTACCAAGACTTTTAGGTAGAGCTAATGTAGAAATAAAAACTTCAAAAGGAAATATGAGTGCAATTATTGATGGATACAATGCTCCTTTAACGGCAGGAGCATTTATAGATCTTTCCATGAAAGGTTTTTATGATGGTTTGCCAATTAATAGAGCTGAGGAATTTTTTATTCTACAAACAGGTGATCCTAAAGGAGAAGAAATTGGTTACGTAGATCCTGAGACAAATGAGTTGAGAAAAATCCCATTAGAAATAAGAACTCCAAATTCTAAAGAAACACTTTATGGCCAAACATTTGAGGAAGTTGGTCTTTACACAGAAACACCAGTTCTTCCATTTGCAACATTAGGAACACTTGGCTGGGCTCACTCTGACTCGGATTTAAATGATGGTTCATCCCAATTTTTCTTCTTCTTATACGAAGCTGAATTAAATCCAGCTGGACGTAATCTTATTGATGGAAGAAACGCCGCTTTTGGTTATGTAATAGAAGGTTCTGAAATCTTAAATAAATTAGGAGTAGACGACAAAATTCTTGAGATAAAAGTATTAAATGGTTCAGAAAATCTAAAACTCAAAGCCTAAGTTTAAAAAAGTGATAACTAGAATTCAAGATATTGGAGAAAGAGAACTGCTCAATCGCTTAAAAAAGTTTATGCGTTTAGGGCAAATTGATGATGATATTGCAGAAATAGAACAAAGTAAAAATAAATTACTTATTAATACTGATTTACTTGTAGAAAATATTCATTTTTCTGAAAAAATATCTAATGCTAAAGATATTGGCTGGAAATCTATTACTACAAATATTTCTGATCTTATTTGTAGCGGCTCAGACAATATAATTTCATTCACAGTTGGGCTTGTTTTACCTCCAAGCACAGAATGGGAATGGGTAGAAAAGCTATATGAAGGAATGTATGAAGCCATGAAGGAATTTGGAGGAGAGATAATTGGTGGAGATTGCACTTCTGGAGAAATAAAAATGATTTCAATTACTGCAATCGGCGAAATGAACCAGCCCAGACTTCATAGAGGAAATGCTTTGCCAGGTGATTACATTGTTAGTACAGGATTCCATGGATTAAGCAGATTAGGTTTAGCACTATTAACATCAGAAAAACTACCAAGTGAAAACGAAATAAGTCTTGAGCTGATTGAAAGAGCTACAAAGGCACATAGGAGACCCTATCCAGCCTTAAAAGCGCTAATAGCATTAAAAGAGTGCAAGCCTCAGTCAAACAGCTGGAGAGCCGCAGGGACTGATAGTAGCGATGGACTTATTGAATCGATTAGAGGAATTTGCGAAAGCAGTAATTGTCAAGCAGTTTTATCAAAAACTTCTATCCTAAAAGATCCTGATTGGCCAAAAAATTTAATTTGGGACGACTGGGTATTTAACGGTGCAGAAGACTATCAATTGATATTAAGTCTTCCTAAAGATTGGGCAGAAGCTTTGTCAAAAACATTTAGTTCTGCCCAAATAATTGGGTTTATAAAAGAAGGTAAACCTAATGTTTTCTGGGATGACTTAGAAGAAATTAATATTGACCAATCAAATCTATTTCAACACTTTTAACTATATGTAATTAGTTTTACTTCCATTTTTGAGCGACAATCTCGGCCAAATCCACAACCCTTTGACTATAACCCCACTCATTGTCATACCAGGCTAAAACTTTAACCATATTGTCATCGATACACATAGTTAAAGCTTCATCAACAATTGTTGATTCATTAGTTCCCGCATAATCAGTGGAAACAAGAGGCAAATCACCATATTTAATGATTCCTTTCATTTCGCCCTGTGAAGCAGTTTTTAATAATGCATTTACCTCTTCAGCACTAGTTTTGCGACTTGATTCAAAAACCAAATCAACCGCAGAAACATTTGGAGTGGGAACTCGCATTGCTATACCAGTAAGTTTCCCTTTCATTTCTGGATACACAAGAGCCACTGCTTTTGCCGCTCCAGTAGAGGTAGGAACCAAATTCATTGCTGCAGCTCTAGCACGACGTAAATCACGATGAGCATTATCAAGAATTCTTTGATCTCCTGTATAACTGTGAATTGTGGTCATTAAACCTTTATTTATTCCTAGCTTCTGATCTAAAACTTTTACTATTGGGGCTAAACAATTAGTGGTGCAACTGGC
This sequence comes from Prochlorococcus marinus XMU1408, assembly GCF_003208055.1. NCBI lineage: Bacteria > Bacillati > Cyanobacteriota > Cyanophyceae > Synechococcales > Prochlorococcaceae > Prochlorococcus > Prochlorococcus marinus. Next base: position 25,066 of record NZ_QJUE01000001.1, on the reverse strand, counting down.
ATTACTGAGAATATCAAAATCTTCATGAGAATATTTATCTGCATTAACACCCACCACATAAGTACCAACACCTTCACCCTTACCAGGCGCAGTAAGAATCACTTTCTTAGCACCTACCTGTAAATGCTTACTTGCACCAACATCGGTGTTAAATACACCTGTTGACTCAATAACTAGATCAATACCCCACTCTTTCCAAGGAAGATTTAAAGGATTTCTGTCTGAATAACATTTAATCGTTTTTCCGTTAATTTGGAATGTATCGTCTGTATGTGAAATTTCAGCATCATTTATTGCTCCAAGAATAGAATCATATTTCAGCAAGTGGGCACAAGTCTTTGGATCAGAAGTGACGTTAATACCGACCACCTCAATATTTGTATTTGAACCCCTACTCAGCCAACAACGCATAAAATTGCGTCCTATTCTTCCGAATCCATTAATCGCAACACGCAAAGTCATTTCAAAAACGGTTAAACCGCATAAGCTACTGGCCGCTGATCATACAGAACGATGATCATTTTCTGAGCATTTTGAAAAATAATTGAAGCGTTAAGGACATAAAAGGTATAAAAACTCTCTAATTCTTTAAAAAATGTGCCTTCCGATAGATGAAGAGTTATCTTTCATTCGACACTTAAGTGAAATTGAAGAAGTCACGACACCTACCACCTCATATCCACTTCATTGGAATAGGAGGTATTGGTATGTCTGCATTAGCAATGATTCTCGTTAAAAATGGATATTCGGTATCAGGCTCTGACCAAAAAAAAAGCTCGCTTTTAAAAGAATTAGAGGAAGGTTATGTAAAAATCTTTCAGACTCAAGAAGAAGCAAATATAGAAAAAATTCTTCAAGATAATAAAAAGAACGATGTTTTAGTAGTCACAAGTTCTGCAATAGGTCCGGACAATTTAGAATTACAAGAAGCAAAAAAATATAATTTAATAATCAAACATCGATCAGAAATACTAAAGTTTCTAATCGATCAAAAGAAATCAATAGTGGTCTCAGGCTCACATGGTAAAACAACAACAAGCACTTACATTACAACAATTCTTTCTATCATCAAAAAAGATCCTACTGCTATAATTGGTGGAATAGTTCCTCTATACAAAAAAAATTACAACATTAGTAATAGTGAACTACTGGTTGCCGAAGCAGATGAATCAGATGGATCGTTAGTGAAATTTAATCCAAATATTGGAGTAATAACTAATGTAGAACTTGAACATGTTGATCATTACAAAAATCTAGAAGAGTTATTAAAGACTATGAAAGAATTTGCTAAAAATTGTAACCACCTAATTGCCAATTTTGACTGTAAAAATCTTAAAAAAAATATACAAAAATCTAAATGGTTCTCTACACAAAAAATTGAAGGTATTGATTTTGCATTAATTCCAAAAGAATCAAACGGTTGTGAAGTTATAGCAGAGTATTATGAACAAGAAAAATTTGTTGATATTATAAAAGTACCTGTTCCTGGAATACATAATTTAAGTAATGCAGTAGCTGCAATAGCTGCGTGTCGAACAGCCGGTATTCTTTTCAAAGATATCAAAAAGGGTATTACTCATTTACATCTACCATCAAGAAGATTTGACTATAAAGGATTATGGAAAAATAGATTAATAATTGAAGACTATGCTCATCATCCCAGTGAAATTAATGCGGCAATATCAATTGCATCACTTATAATTAATACAAAAAATAATATTTCATCAATATCACCAAATAGACTAGTAAGTATCTTTCAACCACATCGGTTTACTAGGGTAAAAAAGTTTCAAAAAGAATTTGCGAAAAGTCTTAGTAAATCTGATTTAGTATTTATAACTCCAATTTACTCAGCTGGAGAAGATCAAATCGAAGGAATCAATAATCGATCAATTGCATATGAATTGAAAAAATTAAAACCAAATCTTGAAATATATACCCCAGATAATAATCAAGAATTAAAAAAATTAATGATAGAAAAAACAATTGAAAAAGACTTAATTTTAATTATGGGAGCAGGAGATATTAATAAAACATGTGCAAATCTATTTTTAAAAGTAGTTGTTAATAACACAATTAAAAATAATTTTGCTGCTTAAAAGATGAATTCAATTGAATTAAAAAAAAATATTTCCTTATCAAATTTTACAACTTGGAGAATAGGCGGTCCTGCTGAATGGATTGCTCAACCAAAAAATAATGAAGAAATAAAATATTTAATTAATTGGATAAATAAGAAAAAAATTCCCTGCAATATAATTGGTGCTGGCTCTAATCTTTTAATAAATGACGAAGGAATTAAAGGTTTGAGCCTATGTATGCGTAAGCTTAAAGGAATTCAAATTGATAAAAATACTGGAAATATAGAGGTCCTTAGCGGAGAGATGCTTCCCACTTTGGCTCGAAAAGCTGCCGCGAATGGACTACATGGACTTGAATGGGCTGTAGGAATACCAGGAACTATTGGTGGAGCAATAGTCATGAATGCAGGTGCACAAGGTAATTGCATATCTGACTATCTTGAAAGTATTACAACGCTATCCTTGAAAGGTGAATACAAAATCATCGAATCAGCTGATCTAAATTTTGGCTACCGGTACAGTCTTCTTCAAGAGGAAAACTTAATTGTTGTATCTGCAAAACTCAAATTGGAATCTGGTCATGAGGAATCGAAAATCCGTCAAATCACAAATGAAAATTTTAATCATCGATTGAGAACTCAACCATATCAAGACCAAAGCTGCGGGAGTGTTTTTCGTAATCCTGAACCTTTAAAAGCTGCAAAATTAATTGAAGAACTTGGTTTAAAAGGATTTCGCTTTGGTGGAGCTGAAATATCCAAAATTCATTCCAACTTTATAATTAACGCAAATAAAGCTTCTTCTCATGATGTACGAAAATTAATTAAACATATCCAAGAAAAAGTTTTTGATTCATATGGAATCTTGTTAGAAACAGAAGTCAAACAATGTGGCTTTGAAATTTAAAGCCTAAAATTATTAACAATTGGAAAATCTCATGGCTGGATTCGGACTACCAAATTTTGGACAACTAACTGAGGCTTTTAAAAAAGCACAACAAATTCAACAAAATGCTCAAAAACTTCAAGAAGAACTTGAAATTATGGAAATAGAGGGAGCAAATAACGATAATCGCGCAAAAATATGGATGTCAGGCAATCAAAAGCCCTTACGTATAGAAATTGATCAAACATTACTTTCAGAAGATAAAACAATAATTGAAAAAGCAATACTTGATGCAATGAAATCCGCTCACGAAGCCTCTACCTCAACAATGAAAGAGCGTATGGAAGATTTAACAGGTGGATTCAAACTAAATCTCCCTGGTATGGGAGACGAGAATTAATCATTTCATCTATGTTTTCACGATAAAAAGAATATCTTTCAAGGTCTTTATTAATTACGCAACCAGGTTCGTCTCTATGTAAACAATTACGAAACTTACATTTCGAGTGAATTAACTCCGCTCGAAATTCAGGAAACAAATAGGCAAAGCCAGAAATATCAGATACTATTTCTGGACGGTTAAAGCCTGGAGTATCAGCAAGAAATGATCCGTTTCCAATAGAAAAAAGTTCGACATGTCTAGTCGTATGTGTACCCCTCCTCAATTTTTTTGAAACAGAAGAAGTAGGCAATGAAAGAGAAGGAATTAAGTGATTTATTAAACTTGTCTTTCCCACACCAGAGGGACCAGCGAGAACGGTTAGTTTTGTTTGTCTAAATCGTTCAATTAACGAATCAATTCCTTGGGCATTCTTTATAGATACTGCTACAGAATCGTAACCCCAAAGTTTTAATTTATTGATAAATGAATTCAAAACATTTTTTTTAATCAAATCAATTTTTGTTAGAATTATAAAAGGTTTGATCTTTACAGATTCAGCAGTTATTAAAAAACGACTAGTTTGTTCACTATCAAATGACGGTTCATCGACAGAAATACAAATAGCAATTGAAGTAACATTTGCTACCGCAGGACGTTTTAAAAAACTTTTCCGAGGTTTAACATCAGAAATCACAGCTCGTTTATTTTTATAATCTATAGCCTCAACAAAAACAATATCGCCTACATCTATAAACAAACCTTGAAAATCTAATTTACTTCTCCTAGTACATAATAATCTAATTTTTTGCACAAACTCATCAATAGGATCTTGTTTAACATCTTTAGAATCAATTTCTACAATTAAAAAATTTGCCTTAAGTGCAATGACAATTCCGAACAACTTATTAGAGTTATTTTTATTCACTAGTTATCATTAAAGAAACCATCTGTGAATCCTTTTTTAGAATATCAACTTTATAACCTTTCTCTTTCAAGCCCTCAATAACACTTATTTCAGCTTCGCCTAAATCCAAATCCACTTTTAAAACTTGGTTTAAAGATAAAGTTTCTAAAGCTAAACAGCATTTGACAAAATTGATTGGACAAACAAGACCACGTAAATCTAAATAATGATCAATTATTATTTTTTTTTTCACTAATTTTTTCCAAATAACTTACCAAATAACCCACTTTTATGATAATGATGTTGAGGTCCACGTGCAGAATAATGTCCTGCTAATTCTTCTAATAAATTTCTTTCAGAGTCTGACAGTTTTGTAGGTAATTTAATCTTTACAGAAACTTGATGATTACCTCTCGCGACGGGATTACCAAGTTTTGGTACACCTTTGTTTTCTAAATTTAAAATAGAATTAGGTTGTGTTCCTACTGGAATTTGTAACTTAGTAGGACCATCTACTGTTTCTATTTCAATCGTATCACCTAAAATCGCCTGAAGATAACTTATATTTACTTCAGATAAAATAGTCAATCCATCTCTTTTAAGGTTTGGATGGTTTTTAACTTTTAAAAATACATATAAATCCCCAGATGGACCTCCTTTCAATCCAGCGTTACCCTCTCCAGAAACTCTTAAGCGGGTTCCACTATCAACTCCAGCAGGGATATTAATTCTTAACTGTTTTCTTACTTGTTTAACACCTTTCCCACCACAAGAATTACAAGGATCCTTAATTATTTGTCCAGTTCCACCACAAGTTGGACATTCAGCTACTTGGGTAAAGCTTCCAAAAGGAGTACGAGTAGCTCTTCTTACTTGACCAGCCCCACTACATGTGGGACAAGTCACTGGTCCAGTACCTTGCTTAGCTCCAGTTCCTCTGCAAACATCACAAGTTTCTAGATGAGGAACTTTGATTTCTTTTTCTTGTCCAAATATAGCTTTATCAAAATCAATTGTGAGATCGTAACGTAAATCATCTCCTTGCTGAGGTCCACGTCTTTGAGGGCGTCCACCACCTCCTGGCGAACCAGAGCCACCAAATCCATTAAAAAAGGTCTCAAATAAATCTGCGAAGCCGCCCATATCTCCCATATCTGGCATACCAGCTGCTCCACCTAATCCGGCTTCTCCAAATTGGTCATAACGAGCTCGCTTTTGAGAATCACTTAAAACTTCATATGCCTTACCTATTTCTTTAAACTTTTCTTCAGCTCCTGCTTCCTTATTAACATCAGGATGATATTTTCGAGCTTGCTGCCTATAAGCTCTTTTTAAAGTGTCAGAATCAGCATCTCTACTGACGCCCAAAAGTTCGTAAAAATCAGCCATTTGTCTATTTAAACAAATTCAATTCCATTTCGATCACCAAATATTTAATTCTCATCGTTAATTAAATTCTCCGAAGGTTCATTTTGTTCTTGATTAGAAGAACTCTGATCAGAAATCTCTTCATTAGCAGCTTTCGGTCCTGGTCCCATAGAAACTTTGACTAAAGCATGCCTCAAAACACGTCCATTCAAGTGATAACCCCTTTGTAATTCTTCTAGGACAATATCTTCTGCTTTTTCCTCACTTGGCTCTCTCATCACAGCTTCATGCAATGAGGGATCAAAAGTTTGATCAACTACACGCATTGGAGCAACACCTAATTGCTTTAGAACCTCAACCAATTGTTTATAAAGTCCTTGATAGCTTCGATGCAATGCTTGAGCTTCTTCACCCTCAGGATTTAATTGTTGTCTAGCTCTTTCGAAATTATCAACAACAGGGAGAATTTCGCTTAGCGTGCTACAAGTAAGTTGGATTTTTAAATCATCCTGATCCCTTGTCTGACGCTTTCGGAAATTATCAAAATCAGCAGCTATCCTCATATACTGACCATTGAGAGTCTCATACTCTTTTTCTAATTGCTGTAATCTCGCTTCAGTATCTGGAACTTTTATTTTTTGATCAGATGCTGTTGAAGATTGATCATTAGCTGAATCTATAGAATCATTATTCAATTGAGGTTCAACTTGAGAACTGTTAGGTAGTTCAACTTTATTGGATGATTCACTAGTTGTTTCAGAACTTACAGAATTTTCATCGGAATCATTTTCTGATGAACCATCCTGAGGTAATTCCTGTTCTGATGAAGGAACGTCTGAATTCATATAATTTGATTGGCTATTAATACATGTTGATAGCAAAGAGTTTTTTATACAAGCTACGGAAGCCCACACCTATCAATTAGTTGGGTAATAATTTAAGAATCAACCTCAAATACAATAGCGACCCCATTATTGCAATACCTTTTACCAGTTGGCCTTGGACCATCATTAAAAACATGCCCCTGATGCCCACCACAACTTCGACAATGGTATTCAGTTCGTGGAACAATTAATTTAAAATCTGTTTTTGTTTCGATTGCATCAGGTAAATGATCGAAAAAGCTTGGCCAACCTGTTCCACTATCAAATTTTGTTTTTGAAGAGAATAAAGCAAGTCCACATCCAGCACAACGAAAAATTCCTTTCCTTTTTTCATCGTTCAATGGACTTGAAAACGGCCTTTCTGTTCCTTCTTTCCGCAAAACATAATATGCCTCTTTGGATAAGCGCTTTTCCCAATCTGAATCAGTTAAAGTTTTATAGTTATTCATAGGTTTAGATGAAGCAAAAGCACTTTTAGGTTTGATAATAAAACCCAAAAGAGTATTCAAAAATCCAATCATTAAAAATCTACGGTTCAAAGAAATTTTTCAGTTCGGTAAATATTAATAAAATTACTCCTTAAAAGGTGAAAAATTAAATTATAGAAAATGATTTCCAAATCTTCTACAACGAATGAATTAGCTAGCTATCGAATAAGTATTGCTCCAATGATGGATTGCACAGATAGGCACTTTCGTGTCCTAATGCGGCAAATAACAGAACGATCACTTTTATATACAGAAATGATTGTCGCTCAAGCTCTTCATTACAGCAAAAATAGAAAGAAGTTATTAGATTTTGATGAAATTGAACACCCTATTTCAATACAACTTGCAGGAGACAATCCAATTCTTTTAGCTGAAGCGGCAGAAATGGCAGAAGATTGGGGTTATGACGAAATTAATTTGAATATTGGATGCCCAAGTCCAAAAGTAAAATCAGGCAACTTTGGCGCTTGCCTGATGGGAAAGCCAAAAATAGTGGCTAATTGTATTGAAAGAATGAAAAAATCATGCAATATCCCAATCACTGTAAAACATAGGTTAGGTATTGATAATCTTGACAGTGATGATTACCTAATCAAATTTGTAGATATTTGCTCAATTGCAGGAGCAGACAGATTTATAGTTCACGCAAGAAAAGCTTGGCTCAATGGATTAAATCCTAAAGAGAATCGTACAATTCCACCTCTTCAATACGAAAGAGTTCAAAAATTAAAAAACAAAAGACCTGAATTAATAATCGAACTTAATGGAGGTATTAATACAATAAATGAATGTCTAAGAGCTTTACAAACATTTGATGGTGCGATGGTTGGTCGAGCTGCATATTCTCATCCATACATTTGGAAAGAAATAGATTCAAAAATTTATGGAGAAAAAGAGGAGTATCTTACGAGGTCAAAAATAATTAAAAAAATTATTCCTTTTACTCAAAAACATCTAGAGAATGATGGAAGACTTTGGAATATGGCTAAACACATTTTAAATCTAATAGAAAACATACCCAATGCAAAAATGTTAAGACAAGAATTAAGCGAAAAATGTCAAAATAGTAAAGCAGATATTTCAGTTTTAAAAAAAATAGCCCTACAACTTGAAGATGCAGGGCTATAGAAATAAGTAGCAAAAACTTTTAACTTTCTGCGCCACCATAATCTACGGAAGAATCATCTCCTCCTTCAGGCGAAGCACCTCTTCTTCTTCTACTGCGACCTTGATCAAAGCCATTAGCATCCTGTGAAGCATTGCCATGACTACGATCTTCCCAACCTTTAGCGCCAGAAGGTCTGTCTTGAGCTGATTGATCAACTTGGCCACCACCGCCGTAGCCACCGCCTTGGCCGCCACCGCCATAACCGCCACCGCCGTAGCCACCGCCTTGGCCGCCACCGCCATAACCGCCACCGCCGTAGCCACCGCCTTGGCCGCCACCGCCATAACCACCGCCGCCGTAGCCACCGCCTTGGCCGCCACCGCCATAACCGCCACCGCCTCTTCTAGGAGCACTGCCTCGAGGTTCAGCTTTGTTTATTCTTAAAGGGCGACCCATAAGCTCAGCACCTTGTAGAGATTCAATTGCTGAAGCTTCAACTGCTTCATCAGCCATCTCAACAAAAGCAAAACCTCTTTTGCGTCCTGTATCTCGTTCTAAAGGTAAAGAACAATTTGCCACCTCCCCAAAGGGAGAAAACAATTCAATGACATCTTCCTGCTCAGCGCGGAAGGGTAAGTTGCCGACAAAAATACTCACTTGAAAATTGGACTGAAAATAAAATGTAACTAATTGGGCTATGAATAGCCAAATTTAATAACTCTAAAATGAGCCATCATCAAACACTTTAATACCGAAAGCCCTCAAATAGATTGAAAACAATTATTTTACTTAAATAATTTTTCGCGCCAAAGAAGAAGCTCTTCCTGAACTCTCTCAAATCCAGTTCCACCAACACTCAAACGCGACTCAACCACACTTGAAGGCAAAAGCTTTTCATATATATCTTCTTCAAAATATTTATGAAATTTTTTCCATTTCTCAAAAGGAATATCTTTTAGTAAGATTCCTTCTTCCAAAGAGGTCTTAACGATTCTCCCAACTAATTGATAAGCTTCCCGAAATGGTATGTTCTTAGAAACTAAATAATCAGCAACATCGGTAGCATTTGAAAAATCAGATGAAACGGCTTTATTAAGTCTGTCTTTTCTAAAAATCAAACCTTCTTCAAATAAAATTGATATTGCAATTAATGAATTCCTAATTGTTTTAACACTATCAAAAATTGCTTCTTTATCTTCTTGGAAATCCTTATTGTAAGCCAAAGGTAATCCCTTAATCATGGTAAGCATTGCTTGTAAATGTCCAAATACTCTCCCTGACTTACCTCTGACTAACTCTGGAACATCTGGGTTCTTTTTTTGAGGCATAAGGCTACTTCCAGTAGCACATCTATCTGTTAATTTGATAAATGCAAATTCTTCAGATGCCCATAAAATAACTTCTTCAGATAATCTACTTAAATGAGCCATTATTAATGATGAGGCTCCCAAAAATTCTACGACAAAATCTCTATCGCTTACAGCGTCTAAGCTATTAGAATAAATATCTTCAAATTTCAATTCAGAAGCAGTAATTTTTCTATTAATAGAAATAGAGGTTCCTGCTAAAGCAGCAGCTCCTAATGGAGAAATATTAACTCGTTTTCTTACATCTTTTAATCTATTTCTATCTCTTTGCGCCATCTCAACATATGCCAATAAGTGATGTGCTAAAGACAAAGGTTGAGCACGTTGTAAATGCGTATAACCAGGAATAAGAGTATGTAGATTTTCCTCTGCTAATAAAAAAAGAGATAGTTGAAAACGTTCTAAATCCTTATCAATTTCATCAATACGCTTTCTTAGCCATAATCTGAGATCTGTTCCAACTTGATCATTACGGCTACGACCCGTATGCAGTTTTTTTCCAATCGGACCGATTAAATCTATTAATTTTTTTTCTACTGCAAAATGAATATCTTCATCTGAAATATCAGGCTGAAATAATCCATCACATGCTTCTTTCCTGATATGTTGAAGACCGTTTTCTATTGCAATAGCTTCTTCTTTAGTAATTATTCCCTGAATTCCCAACATACGAGCATGCGCAATTGAACCATCCAAATCTTCTTCTAATAGACAAATATCAAACTCAATTGAAGCATTAAATTTTTCTATAAAAGGATTTAATCCTTTATCAAATCTATCGCTCCACGTTTTACTCAATGGATTTTCCAAATTACTAATACAAATAAAGCAAGAGTATTCGAAATTGTCAGTGAATTTACTAAGTTAATTCAGGAAGCGATAATTCTTCATTGACTTTTAAAACAACCATTGAAGCGTCGTCTTCAAGATGATTATCACCTAAACCAACAAAGCTATCTAATCTTTCAAAAATTTTATTTAATATTTCTTTAGCTCCTAAACCTTGCCTCGCAAATCTATCTAAAAAAGTTATTAACCGATTTTCGTCAAAACGTTCACCAGATATACCAGGTGCTTCAGTGACTCCGTCAGTGTAGTAAAGAAGGACATCTCCAGGCTGAAGCGTGATCTCTCCACATCCATATTCAGCTTCAGGTTGCAGTCCAATTAATAAACCAGGAGTATCTAATCTAATTATTGATTTTGACTTGGCACTCCAAAGTAACGGGGGATTATGTGCTGCATTAGCAAAACGTAATTTTCTTGATCTTGCATCAAAATCGGAATAAAATAAAGTAACAAATCTATGTGACTGCGTCAAATCTTCAAGCGCTAATTGATTCAAATCATGCAAAATACAATCAGGAGGTAATCCACTTAAAACTTCGGCTCTGAGCATCCCACGCAACATTGTCATCAATAATCCAGCAGGAACACCTTTACCCATAACATCGCCAATTACGAAGGCCCAACGACCTGAAGATTTTGCTAAATCCGTTAGATCTGGCCGAGTCGGCATAAAATCGTAGTAATCTCCACCGACTTGAAAAGCAGGCCTACAACAAGCAGCTAATTCTACACCCTCAATTGTTGGACATTGATCAGGTAATAATTGTGATTGAATTTCAGCACCAATACTTATTTGTCTATCAACTTTCTCATGATTCCTTATCACTTGAAATATGGCATCATTTTCAATGGCTACTCCAGTGATGTCAGCAACTAACTGAATATGTTTGCGATGAATATTACTTCCGAATTCAACTTCTTTTTTATCAAATGCATAGAGTCTCCCTCTTTGTCTTCCTCGAGAAACTACAGAAGTTGCCATTATGTTAAAAGAGTCCAAATGCCTCTGGACTAATCGATCTAGCATTAAAATATTACTTTCTTGCATCCCAAAACCAGCTTTCAGCCCATCTTCTAAAAGAAATAATTGCCTAATTATTTCTTGATTTTCATCGAGAGGAACTATTTGTAATTGTTCTCGCCAAAGACTGCCATTATCTTGAAAAGGAATTAACAATGATCCTTTAATACCAACTAATTGAGTAACAAAAAGTGGAATCAGTTCGAGAAAACGCTGTAAATTCGTAAAACTTCGCAAGGCAAAGCTTAAAGAAAGCAATAAATCTTGATTAGCAATTTGCTCTTGAGAAAGACTTTCAATTAGTTCTGTTAAAGATTTTGACGCAGCACTGGATAACAATTTTGTTGTTTGGTGATATTTTTGTTGTGAAATTGGAGAATTTTTATTCACCATTCTCCAGCAATAAAGAAATTAAAATTTAGCAACATTTACAAAAAATTTCTTTAATATCATCGATTAGCTAAAAGTGCCTCTACGAATTCAAAGCTATTAAATGGACGTAAGTCTCTAATTTTCTCACCAGCCCCAACAAACCTAACTGGAAGCTTAGCTTCTGATGCAACTGCCATAGCAACTCCTCCTCTAGAAGATCCATCAAGTTTTGTAAGTATTACTCCTGTTAATTCTGCTGAATCAGCAAACGCAAGAGCCTGCCTAAGTCCATTTTGCCCTTGACTTGAGTCAAGTACTAATAAAGATTCAACATTAGCTTTTGGAGAAAGTTTATTAATAATTTTTCTAATTTTTTTTAGTTCTTCCATTAAATTATTTTTTGTCTGCAATCTTCCTGCAGTATCTATTAATAATAAATCTATACTTTTTGACTCACATGCTCCAATAGCATCAAATACTATTGCAGCTGGATCAGCATTCTTAGATTCATTTGCAATAACTTCTACTTCTGTTCTCTCTCCCCATACTTTTACTTGTTGAACTGCTGCAGCTCTAAAAGTATCTGCAGCAGCAATCATTGCCGAAAACCCACTTCTTTTTGCAACACTTGCCAATTTACCAAGAGTAGTTGTTTTGCCAACTCCATTAACACCTACTAACATCCAAATATTTAAAACACCCTTTTTTGGAGAAAGTAAAGAAACACCACTATCTTTTATAGGTTTTTCTAAAATATTGACTAATTGGTCTTTCAAAAAACGTAAACCTTCAGAAGCTTCTACGACTTCCTCATTTAGCTTAGTTCTTAATGAATCTAAAATTTGATCAGTAGCTAAAACCCCTGCATCCGCTCGCAATAATAGAGTTTCTAAATCATCAAGAACTTCAGGAGTCAGTGGATCATCACCTAATTTATCTAATAAGTCAGTAACAAATCCCTTACGAGTTTTTTCTAATCCTTGTTTTAATCTACTTAGCCAATCAATATCATCTAACGAAAATTGATCAATTTTTTTACCCTGTGCAGCTAAAACCTCCGCTGACCAAGTAAAAGTTTCATCAAAATCACCTAGTAAAGGTTCATCTTCCTCTTTGGAGATTTTATTAACTTGAAATTTTTTTTCAACTGAATCATTTAATTTAAAATCTGCTTTAGTATTATTTTCTATATTTTTTTTATTAAGTATTTCTTTTTCTCGTATTTCTTTTTCATCTTTTTGCTTTTGCTTTAATTGCAAATAAGCTTGTTTAGCCCAATCTAAAGAATCATCATTAACTGATGAAGAAAAATCACTTTGATTTGTATTTGAAGGAATTTTTTCATCCTTAAAAAGATCGTCTTTCATTACTAATTTAATTTTAAAGCAGAATCTTGAAGTTTCCTTAAAACTCCATTAATCATTCTTCTTCCTTGTTCATCACTATAACGATTAGCTAGATTCACAGCCTCGTTACAGGTAACAGCAGTAGGAGTATTAAAGTCAATCAAATCTACTAAAGCTAATCTTAAAATATCTCTATCTATCCTAGGCAATCTTTTTAATCTCCAACCCTCCATAACGCAATCAAGATTACTATCTATCTCATCTTGCTTTTCGATAACCAAATGAACTCGCTTAAGAGCTAGCTCTCGAATTTCTTTTTGATCACCTAGTGCTAGAAGTCTTGGCAGTTCAATACTGTCAGACAAACTATTTAATATGTTTTCTGAGTCAATTAAACAAGTCTTCAAGTAATCACGAGATTTATTTAGCAAACCAGCATCATCTTGCAATTCACTATCTAATAAATCCTGATTTGCTTTTTCTAATTTCGAAGCACAAAAATCTAATTGCTCTCTCCAATGTTGAGTTAAGGATTCAATAGCTTTACCTAATAATATTTCAATATTAATTTTATTAATATCATTTTTTTTAATTTGCCCTAAAAGTAATAGAGCTAATTCTCTAGAAATTGATTTAAATTGCATAACTATAAATTTAAAGATAATTATGAAGAAGAAGCTCTTAACTGAGAAAATAAACTAGAAAAAGAAGTATTTGTAGAGTTATTTCTATCATCAGGATTTACAATTCCAGCAGAAATAATTGTTCTAAATGCATCTTCAACAGAAATATCTAAATCTTTAACAGAGCCTTCTGGTACTAAGGTATACCAACCAGTAGTTGGATTAGGTGCTGTAGGTATAAAAACACTTAATAAAGGTTTATCAGGTTCAGTTTGAAGAGATGGGCCAACAATACCAGTTACAAAACCAACACTGAATAAGCCTTCTCGTGGATATTCAACTAAGACGACTCTGCGAAACCTAGTGGAATTATCTCGAAGAAAAGTTTCTAATAGTTGTTTAAGGGTTTTATAAACTGATCCTGCCAGAGGGATACGAGAAAGAGTTCCTTCCCCAAACTCAAGCAACCATCTTCCTACAAAATTTCTGGCCATCAAACCAATCAATAAAATACCTAATAAAGGAACAGTTAAACCCAATGCAAGATTGATTAGGTCTTGCAATAAAGGATTAAGAGTAATAAAAGGATTTAATTGCTTTGGTATTGAAGTCAAAATTGCCAGTACAAACCGACTGACAATTGTAGACAACCATATAGTGGTAGCTAGGGGAATAACCACCAAAAGACCAGCTATCAGGTCATTTTTTAGATCCTGCTGAAGCCTTGAGGCAAGAGTCAGGTCTTGCTTTGGAGAAGAGGACTGCACCAAATAAAGAGAGTCCGAAAAGTGTATATATATACAATCTAACCAAATTCAGTGCATTAATTAAATAATTTAAGCTAATAATAGAAATAAAACATTAAAAGAACGCATTTGAGGACCCAAATAAAGTCTCAATCAACTAAAGAACCTTTTAATTAAAGGTATAAAAACTATTAATGAAAAACAAACTGTGAACTTGAAAAAATCTGTTGATCTTACAAAAAAAATAAAAGAAAAAGCTTTTGAAGAAGGATTTGATGCAGTAGGGATTGCAAAAGTTCCAGGATCTTCAAGAATCAAACTTAGAAACGCTTCATTGGAAAGATGGCTTCAAGCTGGACATCAAGCCAAAATGGAATGGATGAAAAGCCCAAGAAGAAAAAATATAGAGTACATGCTTAAAGGAGTGCAAAGTGTTCTTGCAGTAGGACTAAATTACTATGTTGAAGTAGAAAAAACTCCTAAAGATATCTCAATAGCAAGATACGGATGGGGAAAAGACTATCATAAAGTTATTGAAAACAAGTTAAAAAGGATTGGTCAATTTTTAGAAAAAGAAAGACCAAATTCTAAATGGAAAATTTGTGTTGATACAAGCGCATTATTAGATAAAGCATGGGCTGAAGAAGCTGGAATTGGATGGATTGGAAAACATAGCAATATTATCAACTCAAAAATTGGCTCATGGATGTTTTTAGGCCATCTTTTATCTACTGAAATTTTGGAAGCCGACGAGCCATCAAAACCTATTTGTGGAGAATGTGAAAAATGTATTGATGCATGTCCAACCAAAGCAATAGAAGAACCATTTATTGTAAATTCAAATAAATGCTTGGCCTATCACACCTTAGAAAACAGAGAAGAACAATTGCCCAGAAATATTATTAATAAAATGGGTAATTGGGTCGCAGGTTGTGATATCTGTCAAGAAGTATGTCCTTGGAACAAAAAAAGCATACCTACCACATCTGAACCAGATCTTCAACCATCGGAATGGATTTTGAATTTAACTAAAAAAGATGCATTATCATGGAGCGATACAAAATGGAAAGAAAATTTAAATAGCTCCGCATTAAAACGTATTAAGCCATGGATGTGGCGTAGAAATATAAATTCAATATCAAATAATTTATAATTATGACAAATAAAATTACAGCTATTTTTCAAGTTTTACTTTATCTAACTCTAGTTAACAATTTTCTTATAATTAAATCAGCAAATGCTTTCTTTCCCAAAATTAATGAACCAAACCAAAAGGAATTAAATTCAACATCAATACAAATTGGAAGAACAGCGATTCAGTTAATTCAACTGGGTCAAAATTCTGAAGCAATTAAACTTTTAGAATTAGCAATTAAATTAAATCCTTCAGAAATAGCTCTTTGGAATAGTCTTGCAGAAGCTCAGATAAGATCAGATCAAAAATATAAAGCATTATCATCATTAAATAAGGCAATAAAACTAAAACCAAAAGAAGAAAACATATATTTCAAGAAAGCATCTATATATATGGATTTAAATAATCCTAAGAAAGCCAAATTTTATATAAATGAAGGTTTACTAATAAATAAAAATAGTGAAAGAGGCTATTTTCAATTAGGTAATGCTGAAATAATGTTAAACAATTATAAATCAGCATTAATTGCATTTAAAAAATCTTCAAAAATAAACTCCTCTTTTTGGCAATCTATTAATAATGAAGGACTCATTCAATATGAATTAAATAATTCAAAAGAAGCAATATCAAAATTCAAATTAGCACTTAAAATTAGTAATGATGCCGAGCCTATGTTAGCTCTTGCAATCGTATTATTTTCAACAGATAATAAATCTATTTATACAATAAATCTAGCAAAAAATGCTTTAATATCTAATCCTAAATATGTTTCAAAAAACTATCAATCGAAACAATTGTGGGGGAAGAAATTACAGAACTCCGCACAACTTTTATTTAAAGCGAAAGAAATGAAAAAAGTAGTTAAAGAAGCTAAAGAAAAAATTCAATGAATAAATGTTTAACAAAAAACTGGTTTTTAACAAATTAGTTAGTAGCCTAAATATAGAAATTTAGGCCTCTTACATACTCAAAGATGGCCAAAGAACGGCTAAAACCAATTTCGTTGCATCAAGAAATGCAGCGTTCTTACCTCGAGTACGCAATGAGCGTAATCGTTGGAAGAGCATTGCCTGACGCGAGAGATGGTCTGAAACCAGTGCAAAGAAGAATTCTTTTTGCAATGCATGAATTAGGACTTACGCCCGATAGACCTTATAGAAAATGTGCTCGTGTTGTAGGAGATGTTCTTGGTAAATATCATCCACATGGAGATCAAGCGGTATATGACGCACTTGTAAGACAGGTGCAGATTTTTAGCTCTAGATACCCAATTCTTGATGGTCATGGAAACTTTGGATCAATTGATGATGATCCTCCAGCTGCAATGAGATATACCGAAACTCGATTAGCACCCATATCAAACGATGCAATTTTAAGTGAAATTGATCAAGAAACTGTTGATTTCTCTCCAAATTTTGACGGGTCACAGCAAGAACCAGATGTATTACCCGCTCAACTACCTTTTCTACTTTTAAATGGAAGTGCAGGTATCGCTGTAGGAATGGCAACAAGCATTCCTCCCCATAATTTAAATGAAGTAGTAGAAGCTTTAATAGCGATAGTCAAAAACCCCTCATTAAGCGAAGAAAGATTATTAGAAATAATCCCTGGACCAGACTTTCCTACTGGAGGAGAAATTTTAATTAGTAATGGGATTAAAGAAACTTACACAAAAGGCAGAGGAAGTATAACCATGAGAGGAATAGCTCATATTGAAGAAATTATTCCAGGAAAAGGTAAACACAAAAGAAGTGGTATTATCATTACTGAATTACCTTATCAATTAAATAAAGCTAATTGGATCGAAAAATTAGCCGATCTAGTTAATAATGGAAAAGTCTCTGGAATAGCAGATATTAGAGATGAAAGTGATCGCGATGGAATGAGGATTCTAGTAGAAATCAAAAGAGATTCTGATCCAGAAAAAATTTTAGATTTTTTATATCAAAAAACTTCTTTACAAAGTAATTTTGGTGCTATTTTGCTTGCGTTAGTTAATGGTCAACCAGTACAACTTACATTAAGAAAATTATTAGATAATTTCCTAGAGTTTAGAGAAAATACTATTTTACTAAGAAGCAATTATTTATTAAAAAAAATTAAGAGCAGGCAAGAAATAGTCGAAGCACTAATACAAGCAATAAATAATCTAAGAGAAATTATAAATTTAATTGAAAAATCTAAAGATATAGCAGAAGCCAAAAATAATTTAATTAATAGTTTAAAAATTAATGAAAGGCAAGCAGATGGGATTTTAGGTATGCCTTTAAAAAAAATAACAAGCCTTGAAAAAACTTCTTTAAAAAATGAGATAAAAGATTTAAAACTTAAAAGAGATGATCTGGAGTCAATTATCAACAATAGAGAACAATTGATGAAATTAATGATTAAAGAATTAAGAGAACTCAAAAAAAGATTTGGAAGCTCAAGAAAAACAAAATTAATCGAAGGCGGAGATGCACTAATTGCCGAGCGAATAGCAAATCAAAGACCAAACAAAGAGCTTCAAAGAATAAATGCATTAAAAGAATTATCAATAGATTCAGAAATTATCATTCAATCAAACAATGAAATTAAAATAGTACCATCAATAACAATTAAAAAATTAAAACTAAAAGAAAGTAATCAAGAAAAATATTTTTTACCTCCTAAATTAATATGGCCAATAAAAAATGAGCCAAAAATTCTAGCTATTAGTGAGCTAGGAAAAATTGGCATTCTCAAGTGGGAATTTGCGGGACAAAATCCAGGACCCTTAGAAAAATTTTTACCTGCAGGTTTAGAAAATGATAAAATAATTAATTTCATTCCATTACCGAATAAAAAAGGTATGAGCTTGGGATTAATAAGCAGTGATGGAAAATTTAAAAGAATTGCAATTAGTGAAATAACAGACATTTCTAACAGATCAACAACTATTTTAAAATTAAAAGATAAAATTAAACTTAAATCTTGTCTTATTTTTGAAGAAAATAGTTATCTGTTAGTAATAAGCAATATTGGAAGAATAATTAAACTTAAAATAACAGAAAATGAATTTCCATGTATGGGCAAACTAGCTAAAGGATCTAATATAATAAAATTATTCCCAGGTGAAAGTATAGTTGATGTATTTACTGTTGAAGATAAACAAATTAAAAATTTAATATTAATAACAAATAAAAATTCTTTCATAAAACATAATATCCAAGAAATTGAAATATCAAAAAAAGGAGAATTAGGAACAATAGGTATCAATTTTAAGGATACTAAGAAAACAAAAGATAGAGTAATTAATTGTTTTATAGATAATGAATATATTTATATTAAAACGAATAAAGATAGATATGAAAAATTAGATACAAAACAAATTAATAGTCACCCTTACAAAAAAGAAAAAAAATTAAATCTAAGCTTAAAAGAAAACGAATTTATAAAATCTATTTTATCAATGATATTACCAGAAAATAATTAAGATAAAGAAGTTTTTTCAATCCAAGATAAATATTCTTGAGTTACTGTACCAGTTACATATTTTCCTGTAAAACAAGATAAATCTAATTCTTTAATTTTAGAACCCCTAGTTATAGCTTTAGTAAGATCGTCTACTTCTTGATATATCATTTTATCAATCAATAAATTATTTTCAATTTCATTTATATTTCTATTATAAGCAATCAATTCATTTCTACTTGGCATATTAATACCATAAACATGTGGATATCTAATGGGTGGTGCAGCAGATGTAAAAGTAACTTTATTAGCACCTGCACTTCTTGCCATTTGAACTATTTGCTGAGATGTTGTTCCTCGAACAACTGAATCATCAACTATCAAAACATTTTTATTTTTAAATTCAGTACTCATTGCATTTAACTTTTGACGAACAGAACGTTTTCGTAGTGATTGACCAGGCATTATAAATGTTCTACCAACATAACGATTCTTAAAAAAACCCTCCCTATATTCAATACCTAACTGTCTAGCTACTTGCATTGCAGCAGGCCTAGAGGAATCGGGTATTGGCATTACAACATCTATATCACCTAAAGAAATTTGTTTTTTTATAGTTTCAGCGAGTAAATCTCCCATTCTTAATCTTGACTCATAAACAGAAATACCGTTCATTATTGAATCAGGTCTAGCCAAATAAACATATTCAAATGAACAAGGAAATAATTGTGGATTGTCTGAGCATTGTTTAGAGAAAAACTCACCATCGGAGGTAATAAAAATTGCCTCTCCTGGTTCAACATCTCGAACAATTTGATAATCATTATTTTCAATCACTAATGATTCACTAGCTATTACCCATTCTGGCTTATTGTTTCCTACTAACCTTTTCCCAATAACTAAAGGTCGTATTCCAAAAGGATCTCTAAACGCTAAAAGTCCATGACCAGCAATTAATGCAATTGAAGCATAGGATCCCTCTACTCTTGAATGAAGCCTTTTTACAGCATTAAAAAGATCATTGGGATTTATATCTTTTACAGATATTGCAGTGTTTAATTCTGTAGCCAAAACGTTTAATAACATTTCAGTATCACTTGAAGTATTTGTATGCCTTCTATCAACTTTAAAAAGTTCTTTTTCTAATTCTCTTGTGTTAGTTAAATTGCCATTATGAACAAGAATAATTCCATAAGGAGCATTTACATAAAAAGGTTGTGCTTCTTCTTCTCGATGAGCAGCTCCTTTGGTTGCATATCTTACATGCCCTAATCCAGTCTTTCCTATCAAACCTCTCATATCTCTAGTTCTATAAGCTTCACGCACTTGACCTTTTGATTTATTGATATGAAAAACACTGCCATCCATCGTTGCAATCCCAGTAGAATCTTGACCTCTATGCTGGAGCAATAACAAACTATCGTAGATTTGTTGATTACACTGATCGGTTGAAACAACACCTACAATTCCACACATGATTATATTTCCTCGTTAAAAAAACTTTTTTGAATATTAAAATTATAAGTCATCAAGAATTTAATTAGATACTTTTTTCTGAATAGTATTTTTATATTTGTCTTGTAAATCTTGAATATTTATATCTACAATCAAATTTTTTGATTGATATATTGATAATTTTTTTTGATTATTAACATTGCCTATATACGATAAGGAAAAAATATTAGATTCTTGTAAAATAAAATTATTATAATATTTTTTTAATTCTGTAGCTTGGTAATCTGAACAACTAATTAAAACTCTTGATCCTCCTTCTGCAAAAAGAGTACGGTCTAACCTAGAATCACTTTCAGGTAAAATAATCTTTGCTCCAAATCCAGAAGCAATACAACACTCAGCTATAGCTACTGATAAACCTCCATTTGCTACATCATGAGCTGAATTGATAATACCTTTTTTGATTATTTTTCTTAGAAAAAGATTAACTTGTTTTTCTAAATTTAAATCTATTTCTGGTGGTCTTCCAGTTTTTAAACCATGTATATATTCTAAAAAAGATGAAGCAGATAATGAAATTCTATTATCTTTATTTTTTTTAGTTTCTAAAGGTAATCCAATTATAAAAATTTGATCATTTGTTTTAAGCCAAGCTTTTTTACATAAATTATTCAAATTATCTATTAAGCCAACCATACCAATAACTGGAGTTGGATGTATTGGTATAACAGCATTATTTGGTAATTTTGTATCATTATATAATGACACATTTCCTCCGGTAACAGGAGTATCTAATACCTTACATGCATTGGTTATTCCTTCACATGACATTGATAATTGCCAAAAACCAACTGGATTTTCAGGAGACGAGAAATTTAAATTATTTGTAATTGCTAATGGTTCAGCTCCAACACAACTTAAGTTTCTAGCTGCTTCTGCTACTGCAGACATACTTCCGCGTTTTGGATCTAAATAAACCCACCTATCATTGCAATCAACTACCGATGCTATTCCTCTATTATGTTTTGATTTTATTTTAAAATTATTTTGCGAACGAATTCTAATAACAGCTGCATCTGCTTCTCCAGGACAAATAACTGTATTAGATTGAACTTGATAATCATATTGTTTATATATCCAATTTTTTGAAGCTATTGAAGGATTACTTAATAAATTAAGTAAAACATTATTCCAACTTATAAATACTTTATTTTGAAGATTAATAATACCATTATTTAAATTTTCAGGTAATAAATCTTCATCCCATTTCCAATGTTCTTGTAAATATTCAGGAACAGAGTTTAGTAATGTATGTTCCTCTATAGGTGTATCATCAGCGAGTGCAGATGCTGGAATATTTGCTACTATTTTTCCTTTATGTAACACTCTTACAACCTTTTCTTTTAAGACCTTTCCAACAACTTCAACATATAAACCCCATCTCATAAATAATTGTTTTAATTCTTGTTCTGATCCAGGTTTAATAACGAATAACATTCGTTCTTGAGATTCAGACAACAGAAATTCATATGCAGTCATTCCCTTCTCTCTTGCTGGAACAAGATCAAGATTCAATTCAATTCCCACCTCACCTTTTGAAGCCATTTCAGAACAACTACAAGTAAGACCTGCAGCTCCCATATCCTGAGCTGCAATTACATACCCTGTCTTAAATGCTTCTAAACAAGCTTCTATTAATCCTTTTTCAAGAAACGGATCACCAACTTGTACAGCCGGCCGATCATCAATTGAGGTTTTTGAAAGTTCAGAACTTGCAAAACTTGCTCCTCCCATTCCATCTCTGCCAGTAGTATTTCCAACATATAAAACTGGAAAATCTATACCACTGGCTCCTGAACAAACTATTTCATCTGTTTCCATTAAACCTAATGCCATTGCATTTACTAAAGGATTACCTGAATAACTATTGTCAAATCGAACTTCTCCTCCAACTGTGGGTACACCTACACAATTTCCATAATGCGAAATTCCTGAAACAACACCTTCTAATAAACTAATATTCTTTTCATTTTCTAAAGGACCAAATCTTAAAGCATTTAATAAAGCGATTGGTCTAGCTCCCATAGTAAAAATATCCCTTAATATTCCTCCAACACCAGTCGCAGCTCCTTGAAAAGGTTCTACCGCAGATGGATGATTATGACTCTCAATTTTAAAAACTAATTTTTGACCAAAGCCAATATCTACCACTCCTGCATTTTCACCTGGACCAACAAGAATTCTTGGACCAGTGGTAGGAAATTTTTTTAATAACGGGCGAGAATTGCGATAACAGCAGTGCTCAGACCACATAACACCAAACATTCCTAATTCATTACGATTTGGTGGTCGCTTAAGTCTTCGACAAATTTCTACATAATCATCTAATTTCAAACCTTCTTGTTCAATAGAAGCTAACAAGTCATATTCAACAAAAAAACCTGGCGAATTAACTAATTGATTAAAAGCTGTATTTTTAGAAAAAGATGTCATTTATTAAATCCAGGGATCAAGATCTCTATCATTGGTAGAACTTGTTTTTCTTCTACTTTCATTCATTCTATTAAATTCTTCAGAACTATCTATATCTAAATTATCTATCCAATCATCGTAGGAATCAGAATTATCTTCAGAGATAAATGAATCATTAAAACTTGTATTCTCGTTTTCAATTATTTGCTCATCTATCCATCCCTCTAACCTGTCAGAAGCCTTATAAGTCAAATCTTGAAACTGATTTTTCCATTTTCTACTTTTACTTAAAAATTCTTCTCTTAAACTTGCTTTATGAATAGGTAAATCTTCAAATGTATGAATATCACATGAAATGGAACCAGGTTGTTTATCAATTATTTGAGATAAAGATAAACGCCATCGACTTGTTCCAGGGATCAATGGATTGGAACGACTTACTAAATAATATTGAATATTTCCCTTTTTCGGCTCAAAAACAAAATCAGCTATAAGACCTAATTTCTCACCATTGCTATTAAAAACATTAGCTTTCATTAAAGTAGGAAAACGATCTAAAGTCTGATCATCAGAAGAAGAACCATTTCCTTTTACATATAGTTCATGCTGATTTATACCTTTTAATTGATTTAATCTCCAAACTTCTCTTTCTAATCTTAAATTAGACGGTCGACTAATCCAACCTAATATTCTGTGAGCTGGAGGATGCATCCATGCAGCTACAACAGGACCATGGTCTATGCCTTTGTCACAACGGACATTATGCTTTAAGAAATCACTAAATAATAGTTTATTTGGTATTGACAAAATTAATTTCTTATTTGGATAGGCATAACTAAATAAGTAAAATTAAGATCACTATTAATAGGAGAAAAAACAGCTGGGGTTGTAGGTGCATTACAGCTCAATTTTATAAGATTTGAATCTATAACTTTAAGACCATCCAATAAATATCTTACATTAAATGCTATTTGAAATGATTCACCTTTAAAAGAAATAGGTAAAGATTCAAAACCAGTTCCAATATCTTGAGCATCGGTTGATATTCTAATTACATTTGCGGCACTATCAGTAGTTATTTTAATAACATTATTATGCTGATCTGCTAAAACAGCAATTCTTTCTAATGAAGCTATAAACTCTTTTCTATCAAATTCTAAAATATTCTCAAATGTTTCTGGTAATAATTGAGAATAGTTTGGATATGAACCTTCTAAAGCTCTAATAGTAATAATTTCATCAGCTGATATAAATACAACCTGTCCTTTATCAATAAAAAAATTAATAGGTTGATTAATATCACAAGTACTTAAAAATTTTTCGACTTCTCTTAAAGATTTTGAAGGTAAAGTAATTGAAAATTTATCAATACTTGTAGATATATTTTCATCATTTGATTGAGATAAAATATTATTTAAATTTAAAATAGCTAATCTATGACCATCTGTAGCAGCAGATTCTAAACCATAACCATCAAAGGTAAGATTAACTCCAGTAAGTAATTGTTTAGCATCATCTGTACTACTTGAAAATAAAGTTGATTTAATAGCACTTGATAACAATAATGGATTTAATTTGAGAGATGTTCCACTTTCGACTAATGGTAAATCAGGAAAATCATCAGCCAACATTCCTCTCACATGATATGTACCACTTTTACTAGTTAATTCTATTTGCTGACTGTTATCATCTAGTTTTAAAATTAATGGCGAGTCATTAGACAATTTAGAAATAATTTCACCGAATATTTTTGCTGGTAAAGTTATAGCACCACTATTTTCTATAGAAGCAGAAATAGAAGTTTGTATTCCTAAACTTAAATCAAATCCAGTTAAACGAACTTTTCCCGTTACTTCATCAGCAGCTAGTAAAACATTTGCTAACACAGGATGTGTCGGTCGACTAGAAACGGCTCTACTAACAAGCTGAAGAGCTGCATTAAGCTCAGATTGGGAACAACTTAACTTCATCCAGTTATCTCAAATAAAAATCTATTGATATAAGAATTTCATAGCTATTTCAAAAAGGCAATACCGTTAAAAAAATCGAAATTTTTTACTTCTCTACTTTTATCTATTTTTTGATATGAAATTGAATTAGTAGTAGTAGAAGCTGTGGTTTCTGTGGTTATCTTAAAAAGCATAGTAT